>CAJOLN010000073.1 GCA_905235395.1 uncultured Synergistales bacterium | reverse complement strand
TGACCGAATGCAAGAAATGTTTATTGCTCTGGCCTTAGCGTTCAAAGTTGTAGATTTGCATTTTTCTGATTTAGAGACTGCCGCAAATATGAAATGGCGGGATTATGAAGACGCAGTACAGAGTGCAGCAGCCGAACGAATCAATGCAGATTACATCATCACACGGAACACGAAAGATTTTCAGAACAGCAAAGTGAAAGCATTAACGCCGGAAGTATATTTTGCTGATGTATTCACTGTGAAGAATTAAATTTCTATATCATATGCGCAGGAACTCCTACATAAGTTCCTGATTCTTTTATGTCCCGTATAATCACAGCACCTGCTCCTATCATGCAGTCTGAACAGATATTTATCCTGTTGCTTACAGTCACGCCTGCACCTATCCATGTACCAGAACCTACAGTAACATTTCCAGCAAGATGAGCACCTACAGCAATATGTGAATAATCTCCTATAACACAATCATGATCTACAGATGAACATGTATTGATTATGCACCCGTTCCCTATTACTGCTCCTGAATTTATCACTGCACCAGCCATCACGGCACTTCCGTAACCGAGTTTAACTCCTACGGCAATAACAGCATCAGGATGAATCAGACTCACAATATGCTTATCATGATAACGTTCCATGAATAATTTTCGTGCCTTTGATGATCCTATTGCAATAAACAAATCATTCTCAATCATTGCTGCTCTTTCTGTTCCTCCTGAAATTGGAAAGCCGCAGAATTTTTTTTCGTGAAGGAATTTTTCATCATCGAGGAATTCAATATCATCATAACCATTTTTCAAGGCAATATCAGCAATAACTTTTCCATGACCAGAAGCTCCTATTATTGTTAGTTTCATATCATTAAACCTCCTCTTGACATTTAGCAAATTATACGTTATGGGGGGGGGTACAAGTCAAGAGGCAAAATACAAAAACACAAAAAAAATATCCCTCCCTTTTTTCAGAGAGGGAATCATTTCATCGTTTCGTCAATTGCGATTCGATTCTAACCAGCTTTCGAGAATCAATACCGCCGCAATTTTATCTACACTCTTGCGTCTTCGTTTACGCGATACATCTGCATCAATCAGAACCTGTTGTGCAATCACAGTAGTGAATCTCTCATCATGCATAACGAATTCACGTTCAGGATATTTAGCTCTCAGCTCATCAACAAGCTCAAGTATTCTCTCCGCAGCTTCACTCTTCCTGCCGTCAGTCCTCAATGGCAGTCCAACAACAATAATCGAAGGGTCATATGTCTTCATGCATTTGTCGAAATCATCACGCCATGTTTCAGCATTCCATACGCCGAGACCTTGCGCGATTATTCGAGATGAATCTGAAATCGCAGCTCCAATTCTCACACTTCCGATATCAAGAGCGAGAACACGATTTGAACTCATTTCTGCACCTGAGATTCAACAAGCTCATGAATATGTTTCAATGCTTCCTCAAGTTTTGAACCTTCACGTCCTCCGCCCTGCGCAAGATTCTTTCTGCCTCCGCCTTTGCCTCCGAGAACTGCACATGCTTCCTTCACGAGTGCACCTGCATTCACTCCCATGGATACGGCTGAATCACTCGACATCACTACAAGCTGACATGAATCATCTTCGGTGTTACGTGATGCGAGAACTACAACGTTAGGTTCTGGTCTCGAACGTGCCTTGTCTCCAATTTCACGCAGCATATTGGGCTGTACGTCAATAAATCTTCCCGTCTGAATGAGTATGCCGTTAATCTCTTCACGTTCAAGAAATCTCTCGGAGTTATCGAGTACTTCTTTCAGTTTGGCTGCCTGTATCTGACTCTTCATCATCTTCACTTCATCTACTAATGCACGTGCCTTCTCGTTGAGATTGTCTTCATCTGTAGCGAGCAAAGCTGTCATTGATCGTCTGAGCGTGAATAATTTCTGAAGGATCACGAGAACATTCATTCCCGTAGCCGCTAATATTCTCCTTGTGCCTGAACCAATGCTTTCCTCACGAAGTATCTTGAAACTCCCAATATCACCAGTGCGTTTGACGTGCAAGCCTCCGCATAATTCCATAGAGAAGCCTTCAACATTCACGACTCTCACTACGTCTCCGTATTTCTCATCGAACAGTGCTTTTGCTCCGAGTGATTGTGCTTCCTCTTTTGCATGTTCTGATATGTCTACTTCAATGTTCTTCAGAATTTCACGGTTGATTATCTCTTCGGCCTTCGCAATTTCATCATCAGTAACCGCAGAATGATGAGTGAAATCGAATCTCAGAAATTCATCAGTAACAAGTGAGCCTGCCTGCCTAACATGACGGCCAAGTACACGCCCAAGTGCCTCATGAAGCAAATGCGTTGCTGTATGGTTGCGTCTGATTGCACTTCTGCGTTCATCATCAACAGCACATAATGCCTCATCTCCGACATTGATTGTGAATTCTGATTCGAGTTTTGCTGTGTGAACTATGATATTTCCATGAGGAATTACGTTTATGATTCTAACTTCATGGCCTGATACTGTCATTGTTCCTGTATCGCCGACTTCACCGCCTCTTTCAGCATAGAAGGGTGTAACGTCAAGAACGATTTCGCATTCACAAGGGCCTGTTATGCTTTCAGTTCTGCCTTCTGAATCTATGAGTGCGAGTATCTTTCCTGTGTCTAAATTCTTTTCGTAGCCTGTGAATTTCGTCTTGCCTGTCTCATTCTCAAATTCAGTGTATATGTCTCCAGAAAGTGCACTCCTTTTCTGCTTGCTTGATGACCTTGCACGTTCTCTCTGTTCCGTCATTGAACGTGTAAATCCTTCTTCATCGAGAGTGAAGCCCTGTTCATTTGCCATTTCTCTCGTGAGTTCAGGAGGGAATCCGTATGTATCATAGAGAGTGAAGATTACATCACCAGGAATCTCTGTGCGTTTTTGTGATTTCAGTTTCGATATCTCATCATCAAAAAGTTCTGTTCCCTGTTTAAGCGTCTTGTTGAACTTCTCTTCCTCAAGCGTGATTATCTGTTCTATAACCGGCCTCTGCGTTATGAGTTCACGATACGGATTCCCCATGATATCAATCAATATGGGCATGTATTCGCACAGGAACATATCATCAAACCCTAAGAGCTTTCCGAATCTAACTGCACGCCTTAATAATCGTCTCAATACATAGCCAGGCCCATCATTTGAGGGTAATACTCCGTCTGCTAGCATGAACGCAACACTACGAACATGGTCAGATATTACGCGAACGGCCATGTCATTTTTAGAATCAGCTCCGTATTTTATGCCTGCACGTTTGCATGTATGTTCAATTAATGGTGTGAAGAGGTCAGTCTCATAATCAGTATCAACACCTTGAACAACAGATGCGAGTCTTTCAAGTCCCATGCCTGTATCAATATTCTTATGAGGCAATGAGGGAAGGCTTCCGTCCTTCTGTTTGTCGAACTGAGTGAACACGAGATTCCAAATTTCCATATATCTATCACAGTCGCACCCAACTCCGCACGTTGGCTTTCCGCATGAATACTTCTCGCCTCTGTCGTAATATATTTCAGAACATGGCCCGCATGGCCCGGTATCACCCATAAACCAATAGTTATCTTTTTCGTCAAAGCGATATATCTTGTTCTCTGGGAGAAATTTCCGCCAGACATTAAACGCTTCTTCATCATCGAGATATATTGTTGCGTATAATCTTTCAGGTTCAAGTCCGATTCTCTCCGTCAGAAATTCCCATGCCCAAGATATTGCCTCATTCTTGAAGTAACTTCCCCACGTGAAATTTCCGAGCATTTCAAAGAACGTATGATGTCTTGCTGTCCTGCCTACGTTCTCAATGTCATTCGTTCGCACACACTTCTGACTTGTTACTACTCTCGGATATTCGGGGTCTTTTATGCCAAGATAATACGGCTTGAGGGGAACCATTCCCGCAATTGTGAAGAGCAGTGAAGGATCATCGGGAACTAATGAGAAACTCTCAAGATGTTTTGAGCCTTTTTCTTCCCAGAATTTGATGAAAATCTCGCGGAGTTCTCTTGCACTTCTGTTTTTCATCATTAATCTTTCTTCTCCTTGCCCGTTACCCTGTCTATGAATGGCTGTACCAGATCAACAGGTATAGGGAAAAATGTTGTAGTGTTACGTTCACCTGAAATTTCCCGAATCGTCTGCAAATATCTCAATTGCAATGTTACGGGTGAAGTCTCCATTTTGTGAGCGGCTTCTGATAATTTTTCGGCGGCCTGCAATTCTCCTTCTGCGGCGATAATTTTTGCTCTGCGTTCACGTTCTGCTTCTGCCTGACGTGCCATTGCGCGTTTCATTCCTTCGGGAAGTTCAAGCTCCTTCACCTCAACTGCACTTACCTTTATGCCCCACGGGTCTGTACGTTCATCAATTATCTTCTGTAATTCCTGATTGATTTTCTCTCTCGATGAAAGCACTTCATCAAGTTCAACTGAACCTACAACTGAGCGCAATGTTGTCTGTGCAAGCTGGCTTGTCGCTACGATATAGTTTTCAACTTCAACAACTGATTTCGCAGGTTCAAGCACACGGAAATATACGACCGCATTAACTTTGATTGCAACGTTGTCTTTCGTGATGACTTCCTGAACCGGCACATCAAGCGTGAGAATTCGCAGGTCAACCGTAACTGCACGATCAATGAACGGCATGATGAATACGATTCCAGGCCCTCGACTTCCAACGAGACGGCCAAGACGGAACAGTACAATCCTTCTGTATTCGGGGACAATACGAATTGCCATTGAAAGAACGATAAGCAAAAAGAATAACGCTACCACAATTGAACCAAGCCCTGAAATTATAGAGCCTACATCTGTCATATGAATAACCATAACTTTTTTTCTCCTTTCTGAATTTCAAGTGACAAAATTTTAAATCAGTCTAAGCAATTTTCACATCAGCTGAAGAAATTCTTTACCCTGTCGAAAAATCCAGTCTCAGAATTAACCGGCGTTTTCATTTCATTTGCCAGTGCCTTTATCAACTCGCGCTGTTTTTCCGTAAGCTGTTTAGGAATTTCAACGTAAACATGAACATACATATCTCCCTTCACATTGAGAGAATTCAGTTTAGGCATTCCCTTTCCCTTCACCTTGAACACCTGACCGTGATATGTCCCTGAAGGAATTTCTATCTCTGCTTTAGTTCCGTCGAGTATCTTCACGTTCACTGATGTACCCAGCACTGCCTGAGGATATGTGAGAATCAGATTCGTGTGAAGGTCTGAGCCGTCACGATCGAAGTCAGGGTGTTTCTCAACGTCAATAATGATTTTCAAGTCGCCTGGAGGGCCGCCGTTGATTCCTTCTTCGCCCAAACGTTGATATATCAATTCCATTCCTTGTTGTATTCCCGCTGGTATCTTCACCTCAAGTGTATGTTTCTTCCGAACCATTCCCCTACCTTGACACTCATCGCATTTCTCACGAATAATCTTACCTTTGCCATGACACTCAGGGCATGTATTTATGCTCATGAAATTTCCGAATAATGTCTGTTGTGTCTGCTTCACCTGACCCGTACCTTTACATCTTGAACATGTTTCAAGTTTCGTGCCAGGCTTTGCTCCTGTTCCGTTACAGTGCTGGCATTTTTCCAGACGCATTATGTCAATGTTCCTTGTGATCCCTGTGCTGGCTTCAAGAAGTGTTATTTTGATTGCCTGCTGAATATCATCACCCTGACGCGGTGCATTCGGATTCGCTCTTCGTGATCCTCTGAAACTGAAACCTCCTCCTCCGAATGCCTGCGAGAATAAATCGCCGAATAAGTCTCCTAAATCTACGTTCATTCCTCCCATGCCGCCGAATGGATTCGCATTACCGTCCGCAGTTCCGAACTGATCATAGCGTGCTCGTTTCTCAGGGTCATTCAGAACTGAATACGCCGCATTTATCTTTTTGAATTTCTCTTCTATTTCTTTGTCTCCGGGATGCGAATCAGGGTGATACTCACGAGCAAGTTTACGGAATGCCTTCTTTATGTCCGCCTGTGATGCATCTCGTGAAACACCAAGAACCTCATACAAGTCTTCCAAAATGTCAAAAGTCCCTCCTCATAAAATAAAATCCCCTCCGCTAACATAATACAGAGGGGAAAATAAAATATACTCCGTGAATATTAGCGTGTTGTACGTCTTCTCTGTGCTGGTGCACGTGATGCTTCAAGTCTGCGTTTCAATTCCTGTGCCGGTCTGTAGTTCGGGTTAATCTCCAGTGCCTTATTCGCCCACGTCAGCGCATCTTCTCTCCTGTTACGCAGTCTCTCCGCCGCAAGTCCTGCCCAGTATGCCGCAAGATAATTCGCGTTTGGTTCTGCCTCTGCCGCCGCAGCATAATCCTCGAATGCCTGAGTGATTCTGTTTGAACTGTATTTCTGATATGCCGCCCTCTGCATTGCAATCAGCTCACGCCTTCTTGAGGCCGGAATATTGTACGTCAGAATCATGGCCGCTTCCGTTGAGTTATCCGGATCAAACGCTGGAAGTTCCTTTATGAGTTTTTCCATTTCTGCAACTTCATTCGCTTTCACACTGGCTTCCGCTTCACGGTTGACTAATGCTGCCTCTTTTGCTCTCAATGCTGATGAATCTTCTGCTAATTTCTTATTCTTATTTTCAAGTTCAGATTCACGCGCTGTTATATCTGCTTCCTTCTTCGTGAGTGCTTCTTCATGTGATGCAATTTCCTTTGAACGCTCTGATAATTTCTCTTCCTGTGATTTTGCATTCGTCTCACGCTCCGTCACTGCCTCTTCTCGTGCCTTCAGTGCTGAATCTTTTTCGTTGAGCTGAGATTCAAGTTCACGAAGACGATTGCCAGTTGCTTCACGTTCTGTTAATGCCTTTTCACGCTTCATCAGTTCTGTCTCACGTTCGGTTAGTTTGTCTGCCGCTTCTTTTGCAGAAATTTTTGCGTTCAGTTCGCTCTCACGTCCTGCAAGGTCTGCTTCCCTCTTCGCAAGTTCTGCCTCACGTCCCGCAAGTGCTTCCGTTGCTGTCGTGAAAGTCTGACTCGCTTCCGCAAATGCCTTCTCACGTCTTGAGAGTTCAGCCTCTCTCTTCATGATTGCAAGTTCACGGTCTTTAATCTGATTCTCACGTCCTACGAGTAACGCTGAGGCTGCATTGTTCTCACGATCCTTTTTCGCGAGTGCTGCTGCTCTTGGCGCAAAATTATTCTCCTGCTCAAGTAATGATTCTTCTCGTGCCTTCAGTGATTCTGAAAATGCTTCGAGTTCTGCTGCCTTTTCATTGACTGCATTCTCCCTGAGCGTAAGTTCATCAGGCTGTTCAGTCTTTGAATCTGCGCTTGCAATTTCCTGTGATGATTCTGCTTCTTCTGCTTCTGAAGGTGCGGCTTCGGGTTCTTCTGCCCATGATGAAGACACAATCAACATAACGAACACCAACATGAGCATTGCTGTTTTCTTAAACATAAAACGTATCCTCCCTTAATGTTTGAATTTTCATGTGCGATAATTCTATAATAACCGCAAAAATTTAACAAACAGCCTCACTTTTTGCGTATATGTTTTGATTCAAATAAGGAGGTGATGAAACTTGAATATGAAATACAAAGCAGGCATGACATTATACCGTTCACTGATCAGCACATTCTTCACGCTCGGAGGATTGAAGATTCTAAATCGCAAATACAAAAACGATATGTACGGCAGAGACGGAAATGTTAAAGACATTCCAGAAGGATGCGTATGGGTTCATGCTGTATCAGTTGGTGAAGTTCAATCTGCAAGTTCATTGATACGTCAGATAAAGCGCACAAGCACATATCCTTGTGTACTATCGACAGTAACGACTACAGGCAGAGATATGGCACTGAGACTTCTTGACGGTATTGCGGACAAAATAATACACAGCCCATTTGATTCGGGAAAATTTGTATCGCGTTCACTGGATGCAATAAAGCCTGCAATATATATCACAATGGAGACCGAACTATGGCCTGAAATGCTCTCTCAATTGAAAGCACGTGATATACCTTCATTCCTTGCGAACGGAAGACTATCCGAGAAGAGTTTTAAGCGAATGAGACGCACAAAATTTTTCTGGAGAGGAGTTCTCGAATGTCTGAGCAAATTAATGGTACGTTTTGAAAAAGACAAAGAGAAATTCATGATGTTCGGAGTGCCGGAAGAAAAGATAATCATAACTGGAGACTGCAAAGTAGATGCACTTCTTGAAAGACGCAAGCAGACAAGCCCGGAAAAATGGGACTGGCTGAAAAAAAACAACGCGCCTCTTTTCGTAGCAGGCAGTACACATCAAGGAGAAGATGATGTAGTAATATCTGCATTCAGAATCATTCACAGAAAGTACCCTGATGCAACTCTCGCGATTGTTCCACGACACCCTGAACGTGCATTGATGACTGTAGCCTCAACTCTTCCGTATTCTGACATTCACGCGGAATTGTTATCGCGTATTGACCGTGAGAAATACAATCATGATTCAAATGTGATAGTCATAGATCGTGTTGGGATTCTCTTTGACCTTTACGCCGCTGCCGATGCTGTATTCGTAGGAGGCAGTTTAGTCGAGAAAGGCGGACAGAATCCCTTTGAGCCTGCGTTATTCGGACTGCCTGCGATACATGGGCCATGCATGACGGATTTCCCTGACACATCACGAATGGATTCAATGTGCGCAGCTTTATGCGTGAATAATGATTCGGAACTCGCACACGCATGGGAAGAAGCATTATCACCGTCGAAAATAACGAAGGCACTGCGTGATTGTGATGCATACTTCAGGACATTAGGAGGTGCAGCAAAAAGGACATGGGCAGAAATTGAATCGTACATGCTTGACAGGAAAAAAGCCGGAGAGTAAAATATCACTCGTTGTTTCGCGGGGCGGATAGTTCAGCGGTAGAACACCTGCTTTACACGCAGGGGGTCGTAGGTTCGAACCCTGCTTCGCCCACCAGGAGATTACGCGGGGTCGTAGCTCAGTCGGTTTAGAGTGTCGGCCTGTCACGCCGAAGGTCGCGAGTTCAAGTCTCGTCGGCCCCGCCAAAATTAAAATCTAGGGTAA
>CAJOLN010000072.1 GCA_905235395.1 uncultured Synergistales bacterium | reverse complement strand
TTCAGCGGATTTGAAGGTGATGAAGGCAACGGTAAAATGAAAGTCGCCTACTCGAAAGCGGGCAGTATCTTAACGACCAAAGATGTATCATTCGGAATGGCCTCAACGACAGAGACAATATCGATTCTTGGAGGTGCAGGTGATTTCGTTCACGGTTATCTGAAGTTCCAGACAATGGGAGCTAATATCTTAGGAAACTTCGATGCGAGAATCAAAACTGCGGCAAGTGTTACGAATAGCATACTGGATTTTTTCACGGACAAGGTTGACAAGACGACAACGAACGCAACGAAGGAGAGTAATCAGACTAAAGTAGCCGAAACTATGGATGCTCTTATCTGGGACAGACTGCTATCGTATTCATCGAGGCAGCATATATGGCGTTACAAGATTCTGAATGACCCTCTGCCGTCATGGTTCAAGACTGGGCCTAAAGCAGATAACTCAACGAAAGAACTTAAAGCTGAGAGTAAAGAGAATTATATTACGTTCTCAATGTATGACTCAGTTACGCCGAGTAAGACACCGTCAGACAGGAATAACACTTATCGGGCCAGACATGAAGAAGGGAATCTCTTTTCATATCCTTCATCGCTTGAGGAGATTGAAGGCTACAACCGTAGCGGAGAACTTGCAGCCGATCCAGCATGGATAGCGTGGACGAAGGGCGGAGAATCATCGACATCAATCAGGTTTGATAAGTCGAAGATAGCCTCGCAGAAGTTTGAAGAGACAGTGCGCAAGAGTCCATTCTCAAAGATTATATCAGGAATAAAAGCATTCTTCGGAGCAAAAGAGTCTAAGCCTCCGTATACATCACATAGTGAGACGTTCCAGAAGATCCTTTCGGAAGCGGAACAGATAGACATTGAGCTTTACGGCAGAAGTACGATACCCGGAGAGGAAGCAGGGCATTCAATCAGGACAATGCCGTTCATTGCGCGTGAGGGAACTATGGTAGTTGCGCATGCAGTACGTCTTGACGACAGTATAAGCATGAGGGATGTATCACGTTTATGGGGAGAGAACAGCAGGTACAGGAAGTATGCAGACCCTTCATTAGTACTGCCCATGAAATTCAACCGCAACGGAGCAACTCTTGTGCCCACCACTAATAACGCTTCAGCAATGAGGATTAGAGGAATTAGATTTTATGTTCCTGCGCTTGACCTTGATTCAGATACTAATCTGGTTGCAGGTCTGACCTATGAGATACAAGTTCCGATTTACAATGCGAGCTTCAAGGACACAGGAAATTTCTCAATGAAACTGTCATATGCGCTTGCAGATGAATTCAACAGGACTAATCCAGAAAAGACGATGAATGCCCTGAAAGAGATTCAGACGCTAAATAATGTATCGTTAAATGGCTGGGGAGACAATAAGGACTGGGCAGTCTTTACGTGGAAAATACCTGAAGATATGGCGACAGGAAATTATATCTTCTTTGTGCAGATAGACCCTGAAGGCAAATTAGAGGAAGTTCACGAGTCCAGAATTGATTACTCGACGGGCAATACGATAGATGTCGGAGGCAATAATGACGGCTATTTCCATTTCAACGTTACATCTCTTTCAGATGTCGAGAAGAAGCACAGCACAAGAGCCGCAATAATGGCAGGGTCAGTCAAACCCGAACATTCAGACGGTGTACTGTTCAGAAGCGTGTACAGAAAAGGACAGGGAGCAGTAAACGGCAGTACAGTGAGACCAGCACTTGAGATTGGAGACAGAGAAGGCAATATAAAAGCAGACATAAAATTTGGAGGCCTTGAAAGTGATGAAGATAATGTGAGCTTCATAATGCTGTTAGGTTTCTTAGCTGATTTATTTGATGTCAGCCCGGATGAAACTGTTACTTTTGAATGCAGCATAACATATGACGGAGACGAATATTATCCTGAAGCATATCTGAACGGAATAAATCTGAACCCAGGAGTTCTTGAGCAGGCACTTAAGCAGGCAGATGAAAATTTCCGTCTGTCTCCGGATGATATAGAGAGCAATTTCCTTGTGCATAAAATGGCACTTGTACCGCATACGACAACGACATTCATGATGACTCTCACACCACGCGGAATAGACTGGGAGAATGATGCAGGCTTTGAGATATATGTTCCAGAAATCAGCGGAGCATCAGTGCTTGAAGAAATTGCGAACAGCAACGAGCCAGAAGATTCATCAGAAAATCCTGAAGATAGTGAAACTCCAGACACTCCTGACGGAAGTGATGAACCAAGTGGAAGTGTTCAGGGTTCATCCGGCGGTGGCGGGTGCACAATGGGATTTGGTGCATTTGCATTAATCGGTCTTGCAGTTCTCATCATTCGCAAGGACAGATAACAGAAACAGAATCAGTTTGCAGGGGAGATTTATTCAGTCTCTCCTGCTTTTTTGATTCTCATTGCTTACCCGTAAAACGATTCCGTCTTCCTGTTCCGTCAATCCCATATTTCTTATCAAGAACGTAATTGTCTTTCGGTGTCGTAAAATATCCGTCTCTAACTGTCTCAGCTTCTCCCATAGTCAGCAATTCACTCACAGTGATGAATATATATCCTTCAGTCTCAAGTTCATTCACGAGTTCACGCAATAGATTTAACGTTCCCTTCGGCACAAGATTTGCATGAAACAGCAATATACTTCCTGGTCTGGTCATCTTCGCAACACGTTTCGCATTTCTCTTCGCACGATTCAAATTCGTATTGTCTCCTGCTTCCGCCGCTACGTCCCATTGAATTACACGAAGGCCAAGCTCCGCAATAATCTTCAATGCACGTTCACTGCTCCTACCGTATGGAAGCCTGAAAAGTAACGGCACATCATCACCCGTATCAATTCCGGCCTCCTCTCGAAGCAATTCATATTCTGCCTGCGTCCATAGAATTTGTGCCCGCAGTCCGTCATCTGAAAGCAAAGCACAGTTCCCGTGAGACCAGTTATGATTCGCAATTTCAAATATGCCTTCATTCATTATCTGCTTCACTCGTCTCGAATGTGTTCGCATCCATTTGCCTCCCATGAATAACGTTGCTGGGATTTTACGTTCTCTCAGAAAGTTAATCACGTTCATATCACAGCCAGTTGTTACCGTGTCCAGTTCACACATGTCGAACGTCAATGCTGCTGCTTTCGTATCATCTGAAATTTTAACTCTGCGTATTATTCCCTCGTTTGATTTGAGTGGCGCAAGTTCATGAACCGGTTTCAGTCTTTCAGGCGGATTTGAATTGTTCGCAATTGCCCTTCGTGAATCAAGTTTATCCTGCGTCCATTCATCTGCATGTGCAATTGATGATACAAGTATGAAAATCAAAAGTGAAAAGAAAAATTTTGCTATGGCCTTCATGTTTATGTTCTCCTTCTTCATGCTCTATAAGTTATTCATTGATATAGTATAATTTTTTCATTACTAATCTTTCAATTTTTACATTTTTACAGGGGTGAACACATTATGCCTTTGCCAGATACTAAAGACATCTACATACCATTACTTGAGGTTTTACGAGATGAGGTACCACATAATTTAGCGATAAATGATTTGATGAAAATAGCTGAGAAACATTTTGATTTAGGAGCACTGTCATCAACCGACAAAAGTTTATTCAAGCAGAAAATAACACAGGCAAGGAATGAACTGAAGGAGATGAAATTTCTGACTAACCCGTCAAACAACACGTATATAATAACGTCATCAGGTTTGGATTATCTCAAACTCAATAATTCCAACGAAGATGAAGAAGCCGTAACAGTCCCTGAAGTATCAGAACCAGAACCAGAAGAACAGGAAGAGGTTGAAGAAATGCCTGAAGAAGATGACGGTATAAATCTTGAAGATGAACCTGAAATCGAAGCTGAACCTGAACCTGAACCACTGACAGAACCAGAGCCAGAGCCAGAAATAGAACCTGAACTTGAAATTGAAAAAGAGCCAGAAGAAATTCCAGAAACAGAATCAAACGAAGAAAAAGAGAGTATTGCCATGAATGAGAATCAATCAATAGAAATAGAAGACGCAATCAGGATATACAATGAAGAATTAGCAGAAAAAGTTATGTCTGCAATATCAGAACTTCCGTCAGATATGTTTGAAGTGTTCGTGATAGATTTGCTCTCTAAAATGGGTTATCGTGCATTCCATAACGCACGCTACACGTCAGAAGAGACCGGAAGCAGATTGATTCACGGAGTGATTATAGACGGCAAGACAGGAGCACCAATATACATTCATGCGAGTAAATCATCACAGGGCAAGACAATCGGACGCGCGGACATGCAGGACTTCATTGATGCGTTATCGGACAAGGGAGGCAAGGGAATTTTCGCAACGACAGCAAATTTTTCTGAACAGGCAGAAGTTCTCGCCAATGATGAACGCATAATGCTGATTGACGGAACAAAACTAGCAGGATTGATGATAGCGCATAATTTCTGCGTGAAAGTTGAGAAGGTCTACGAGATAAAAGAATTCGACAGTGAGAATTTCAGCGAATACCAGAAGCAATGAAGATATTTGTGCTCAGTATGGGGTGTGCAAAGAATACGGCAGACAGTGAACACCTGACAGCACAGTTGATTGAATGCGGACATGAAATAGCTGATGATGTGAATGAGGCTGACATTGCGATAATCAACACATGCGGCTTCATTCAGGATGCAGTGAAAGAGAACATAGATTCAATAATTGACCTTGAAAATCTGAAGAGTGAAGGCAGACTCAAAAAGATTATTGTTGCTGGTTGTCTCGTGAACCGATATGAGAATGAACTCATTCGTGAATTTTCAGAAAGTGTTGATTTGTTTGTGCGTTCTGAGGAATGGGATAAGATAATTCAATTTCTCGGCGGGAATTCAAACGCTAACTGCAAGACAATATCACCCGCGCTCAATAAAAATTTCTGGACACGTTACCTGAAAATTTCCGAAGGCTGCAATACGTTATGTTCATACTGTGCGATTCCTATGATACGCGGAAGACTGCGAAGCGTTCCGTTGAAGACGCTGATTGATGAGGCGTTGATGTTATGTGCGTCAGGAGCAAAAGAGCTATGCATTGTAGGACAGGATTTGACGGTTTACGGTTCTGATATTCACACTAACCTTCAGGAATTGATTCACGAACTGAACCGCGAACTTCCAAAAGGAATATGGCTGAGGCTGTTATATCTTCACCCCAACAGAGTAGATGAGGCACTGATAGACTTCCTGATGAATCACGAAAAGGTGATTCATTATCTCGACATTCCGATACAGCATGCAGACCCCGATATACTTTCACTGATGAACAGGCCATGCCCTGAAGGACACATGCAGAATATATTCAGGTACATTCGGAGCATAGATGAACTCTTCACGTTACGCACTACAATCATGACAGGTTTCCCGTCAGAGACCGAAGAGAATTTTGAACGTGTGATTGATTTCGTGAATGAGATTGAGTTCGACAGACTTGGAGCGTTCGTGTATTCACCTGAAGACGGAACGAAGGCCGCAAAACTCAAAGGCAAAGTGTCAAAGAAAATTGCAGAGTCGAGATGTGCCAGACTGATGAAAGAACAAAGCAGAATATCTCATGAGAGAAGTGAATTGTTCATAGGGCGTGAGCTTGATGTGATGATTGAAGATATTGATGATGAAGCTCATGAAGTATGGGGCAGAAGCTACCGTGATGCACCAGAAATTGACGGTCTCGTCTGCGTTTCAGGTCTCAATGACGCGAGACTTGGCGATGTAGTGAGAGCAAAGATATATGACTGCAATGAAAATGATTTATTTGGAGAGGTGATTTAAATTGACGGAAGAGAAAAAGAAACCGTTTTATGTATGGATTGCGAGCGTATTCGGACTTGGTTTTATCCCTTCAGGTATGCCCGGCACAGTGAGTTCGGCTGCTGCATGTGTAGTGAGCATATTCGTTGATGTTCCGATGTGGGCAATACTCGCAGTTACGATTATAGGCGTATGGTCTACAGGGCTGTCAGAGAATTTCTACGGCATGAAAGACCCCAGCTTCCTGAATATCGATGAAGTTCCCGGAATGTGGCTTACGCTTTATCTTTTGCCGAAGGGATTCATTATTCCAGGATTCTTTTTGTTCAGACTGATTGATATTCTTAAACCGTTTCCCGTCTGCACAATGGAAAAGTTGCCCGGCGGGTGGGGAATAATGGCAGATGATGTTGTTGGCGGCATAATGAGCAACATAATACTTCAGTTCCTTAATGCATATCTCTATCATGCAGGCTGGATATATCCATTGATTGAAGGGTTGATTGCAAAATGAAAACAGCAGAGGCAGTGCTGCAAGAAGCACGCATGAAAGGCGTAAAGATTGCGTGTGCTGAATCATGTACGGGAGGCATGGTGAGTTCTGCACTGACTGATATAGCAGGAAGCTCTGATGTCTTCAATGGCTCGGCAGTAACGTACAGCAATGAGGCCAAGATGAAAATACTAGGAGTGAAAGAAGAAACGTTAAAGCAATTTGGTGCAGTGAGTTCTGAATGTGCGATTGAAATGGCAGAAGGAGCACTAAGAGTTTTCGATTCAGATTATGCAGTATCAACTACAGGTATTGCTGGGCCTGACGGTGGAAGTGAATCAAAACCTGTCGGGACTGTATGGTTTGGATTTGCATCAAGGAACGGAAAATCAAATTCGCTCATGAAAAAATTTCAAGGGAATCGTGGAGAAGTGAGAACAAGTGCGGTACGATTTGCGTTGTGTGAACTGTTAAAGATAATTCACGAATAAATATGAACATAATGCTGTATACTTAGCGGGCACAAAAATTTTAATTTCATAACAGGAGCGTGATTACTCTGGCTAAAACTGTGAAAAAACCTGCCCAAACCCGTGAAGAAATTCTCGCAGAAGCAATCAGTGATATTCGCAGCAAGTTCGGTGACGGTGCAATAATGAGACTCGGTGAGACTGCAAAGAAAAATGTTGAAGTCATTTCAAGCGGTGTATTGCCTCTTGATGTTGCACTCGGTATAGGCGGTTATCCCAAAGGCAGAATCGTTGAGATTTTCGGCCCTGAAGGTTCAGGCAAAACTACAATCGCGTTATGTGCAGTTGCAGAGGCACAAAAGGCAGGAGGCATAGCGGCATTCATTGACGCTGAACATGCACTTGATCCGAGAATGGCAATGACACTCGGCGTTGATGTTGAGAATTTATACCTCGCACAGCCGGACAGCGGTGAACAGGCACTGTATATTCTTGACCAAATGGTTAGAACTGGTGCAGTTGATATCGTGGTTGTCGATTCGGTTGCGGCATTAACACCACAGGCAGAAATTGACGGCAGAATAGGAGAAAGTCAGTTAGGATTGCAGGCACGCTTAATGTCATATTCACTCAGAAGACTTGCCGCAATAATCTCAAAGACTAACTGCATTGTGATTTTCATCAACCAGTTACGCGCTATGATCTCAACAGGTTACGCGCCAGGCCCAAGTGAGACTACAACAGGAGGGCGTGCATTGAAGTTTTACGCTTCAGTGAGGCTTGAGGTCAGACGGGGGAAGAAACTCGATAAAGGAGATATAACTATAGGACATGAATTGTATCTGAAGGTCGTTAAGAATAAACTTGCTCCTCCGTTCAGAGTCGGACATGCGAGTTTGATTTACGGCAAGGGAATTCCTACAGGTGTTGCTGTTGTTGACATGGCCATAGACTATAACGTAATCAACAAAAAAGGTTCATGGCTGACGTATAAAGGCGAGACGCTCGGACAGGGAAAAGAGACCGTAGCAAAATTGCTGTCAGAGAATAAAGCGTTACAAGATGAAATTGTGAAACAGATAATGACGGAAGTCGGGAAGGGAATCGGATTCGTTCCTGAAGCCGGAGAAATGAATCACAATGACGATGATGAAAAAGAATTTGATGAACCAGAAGATTCAATGACAGATGACAACGATGAAGGAATTCTTGAAATTTCAGATTCAGACACAGACACGGAATAACGAACAATAAAGAGAAGCCCTGCCAAAAAATGACAGGGTTTTATTTTTGCGTTTACAGGCTCTCTTTGTGCTCGTAGATAAATGAACCGGCCTGACATGCAGGACAGAAACAATATTTTCCTCCAGCCGCTTTAAATTCATGGCCACGCTTCGCCATCTCTGCGGCACGTTCTGCACCGAAAACTTTCTTGCCCATATCAGACTCAGCAAATCCAATCGTCTCATCAATTGTGCTTACGTGAGTCTCAAGAGCTTTCAATAAAGCATCAGCTGAAGCCTTATCCTGTGCCTTCAGGTATGCCTCTGCAGCAGCTTTGACTTCGGGATTGCATGACGGAGCAGCAATCAGTTCATTGACCTTCGCAATAATTTCATTTTTGTTCATAAAAAGCACCTCCGTAAAAATTTTTATTATTATGCCACAAAAATTAACTAGTATGTGATAAGTATAATAAAATATTTTCACAGGGGAAGGATATTTTTTCATCATGACAGACCGAACAGAAAGACCCGTTAAGATAGGCGTTATAGGTGTAGGCCATTTAGGACAGCATCACGCAAGAATATACACAGAACTTCTTGACGCAAGGCTTTCAGGAGTAGCAGACAG
>CAJOLN010000071.1:4157-13702 GCA_905235395.1 uncultured Synergistales bacterium | reverse complement strand
AGTGCCAGTGAAGCTGCAATTCTCGACTAAGCCGGCATTAAGATAATGGACAATTGTTCCGGCACAGTTTGCTTTGACATTCCCAGTAACATTGAGATTCCTTATTATTGAATCATTTCCTGATAGAAACTCAAAAATACCTGCAAACAAATCATTATTCGTAATGTTTAATCTTACTGTGTGATTCTGTCCGTCAAAATGGCCGCTGAAGTTAATTCCGTACCAATCCGTTTCTGATGACAGATCAATATCAGCAGTCAGCTTGTAATACTTCTCTGTCTCATTTCTGGATTTCATTAGCTCCAGGTCTTCCACAGAATCAATCACATACGCAGTTTCCCAACTATCTCCGTCATTACCCTCATCGTAATACGCTGCCCACGCACCAGAATACATAATTGCAAGGCACATGAACATCACTGCAAGTTTCTTCATGCTTTTTCCTCCTTATAAATTTCCCATTCAAAACACACATCGAAAGTGTGCAGACAGTTTCGCTTCCTCTACGAGAATTTATGCCTAAGGAGGATGTGTTTCTCTCTTACTGCTCAAGAAGAATTTATGACACGCAAAATGAATCACATGCCCATTAAATGCAGTACAATATTTTTGATTAGTCTTTTGGAATTTAGTTAATAGATATGAATAGACACAATAAGACGATATGCGATATGCGAATTATACACGGCTATCATCTTTGTGTCAATGCTCCTTTTTACTTGTTTACTTAATTTGAAGTGAATTGATGGAAGATTGCGAAGTTTTAGTATTATAGCATAGCCTCCCCGTTAATGGAGAGGCTTAACATTATTCTTCTTCGTCTGTTTTTTCTCGGTCAACTATCGCCTGAATCTCCTCGTGATTGATTACTTCCTTCGTCTGCAATGTCTCCGCTACTTCATGTAATACATTCTCATGTTCCCTCAGTATATCAAGCGCGTGTTCCTGTGCTTCATTCACCAGTCTGCGAATCTCCGAATCAATCACTTCCGCTGTACCGTCACCCAAATCATTGCGGACTTCAGTTGAACCAGAAAGATACATCATCGAAGGTGAAGCATAACGCACAGGGCCAAGTTTATCGGACATTCCAAACTCAGTTACCATTCTTCGCGCTGTATCTGTTGCACGCTCCAAATCATTTGACGCTCCTGTCGATGCCTCATTGAATACAAGTATTTCTGCCGCACGTCCTCCAAGCATAACTGCCATTCGTGTTTTGAGTTCATTCTCGCTGATTAAATACTGGTCTTCCGTTGGCATTTGCATTGTGTAACCTAGTGCTCCCTTTGTCGTCGGAATTATGCTGACCTTATGAACTGGGTCTGAACCCGGAAGATAACACGCAACTAACGCATGTCCTGTTTCATGATACGCTACCTTCTTGCGGATTTCGGGAGTTAGTGGTGTCTTTCGCTGTAAACCCGCAACTACTCGTTCAATCGCTAAATCAAAATCATTCATCGAAACTTTTTCGGCCTTGCGTCTTGCCGCTAACAGTGAAGCCTCATTCGCAATGTTCGCCAAATCTGCACCAGAGAAACCCGGCGTAACTTTTGCAATTGAGCGTAAATCAATCTCAGGTGATAACGGAAGGTTCTTAGTATGAATTCGTAATATCTCCTCGCGTCCTTCTTCCGTAGGCAGCACTACCTGAATCTGTCTGTCAAATCGTCCAGGTCTCAGCAATGCTTGGTCTAAAATTTCCGGCCTGTTTGTCGCTCCCATTAAGACAACTCCATTGTTCGTTTCAAATCCGTCCATTTCAGCAAGCAATTGATTCAATGTAGCTTCCTGTTCGGAATTTGAGTTGAAGTTACGCATTCTTGATTGTCCTATCGCATCTATCTCATCTACAAATATTATGCAGGGTGCTTTTCTCTTGGCCTGTTCAAATAAATCTCTCACACGTGCCGCTCCAACACCTACGAACATCTCAACGAAACTTGAACCAGTGATGAAGAAGAACGGAACACCTGCTTCACCTGCACACGCCTTAGCGAGTAAAGTTTTGCCTGTTCCAGGAGGCCCGACAAGTAAAACTCCTCTTGGTAATTTCGCTCCAAACTTGTCAAATCTGTGCGGGTCTTTCAGAAATTCTATTATCTCCCTAAGTTCTACCTCCGCTTCTCCTGCTCCACCTATATCACTGAAATGTACGCCCGTCATCTCGCCCTGAAGTTCTTTTGCCTTGCTCTTCCCAAATGAAAATATGCCTCCGCCTGCACCGCGCATGTTCCTGAAGATTAAGTACCAGATTATAATCAACGGAAGCATAGGAAGAAGTATGCCCATAAGTAAATCAATCAAACCTTCATTCTTCGCTACTCCTCCGAATTTCACATCTGCCTTCGCAAGTCTCTCTATCAAAAACGGGTCTGGAAGTCTCACTATGCTTTTTGTCCTGTTGGCGTTACTGCGAAATCTGTTGCCAAATATCACTCCGCCTATTATCGGTCGCTTATCGGGACTCGTGCTCTCTTTGACTATGTATGTGATTCGCGATTCAGATATGTCTGCGTTCTCAATGTTTTTGCTCTCCAGGTCTGCAAGAAATTCACTGTAGGGAACTTCTGTTCTGCTCTCGGCGTATGGCTTATATATGTATTCCGAAAACAGCCACGCTATTATCATTGCCGCGAGAAAATACCATACTGAAAATTTTTGTCCTTTGTTCATTTATGTTTTCTATGGGATTCCTTTCGTGAAAGTTTTGATTCGTTTCTTATAGTCTTGCGTTCCTTAATATCGCACGTCCTCCCTCATTGCGTCTCGTCCTGTTCTTTACTCCCTCTATCCTCTCTGCTATCTCTTCTCGTTCCTCTCTGCTTAACGGCATTGAAGCAAGAAAGTTATTCAGTTTCTCTTCAAGTTCGTTAATCTCTTTCGTCGTCGGCGGAACTGTTCTGCCTATATTCTGCAATGATGATACAGCTACTTCTGCAATCAATACGGCCATGTCATGAAGGTCTTTATTCGCCGTGTCTTGAAATTCAGATTCGTATTCTGATTTTTCACGCTTTATCCGTGTTGCAAAACATAGAAATCCAACAGCAAGAGATAAGCACATTGAGGATTCCGGCAGTCTGTTGATGTTCAACATGTAACCGGCAAATATTACAGTGATTATTCCCGCAGAAAACAAAACCCATCGTAAAAATCTATCCAGGCTCATGATTTCGTGAAAATCTCTCTCAGCTCCTTACACGCATTCTCTAAATCATCATTCACTATAACATAATCGTATTTGTCTTTCTGTTCTCGCTCTATAATTGCATTCTTCAGCCTCACTCTTAACGATTCCTCGCTCTCCGTATGTCTGTTACGCAGTCTTCGTTCAAGCTCTTCAACTGAAGGAACATCTACGAACACAAGCAATGCTTCAGGCATTTTAGCTTTTACCTGCAATGCTCCCTGTATATCAATCTCAAGCAAAACGTTCTTTCCTGCATTAAGCTCATTCACAACGTCCTGCTTCAGAGTGCCGTAAAAATCCTCGTGAACATGTGCGTATTCAAGAAATAAATTCTGCGATATTCCCTCTTTGAATTTCTCACGCGTTATGAACCTGTACTCTACACCGTCTGTTTCTCCGTCTCTTGGGTGTCTTGTTGTACACGAAATTGAATATTTCAGATTGGGAATGTCATTCAATGCATGTTCCCTTAGTGTTCCTTTTCCTGCTCCGCTTGGCCCTGATAACACAAATAATTTTCCTGTCATTCTATATTCTGTAACTGCTCCCTCATTCTTTCTATGCATGTCTTGGCCTCAACTACTGCCCAGCGGATTTCTGAGTCCGCCGCCTTTGAGCCTATCGTATTGGCCTCCCTGTTCATCTCCTGAACCAGAAAATCTAATTTCTTTCCTGATGAATCTTCTGCGTTCATTAGCTGCCTGAACTTCCCCGTATGAGCTTCAAGACGCGCTAATTCTTCGGAGATGTCCCATTTGTCGGACATCAAAGCAACTTCCTGAGCTATTCTTG
Source organism: uncultured Synergistales bacterium (assembly GCA_905235395.1). GTDB lineage: Bacteria > Synergistota > Synergistia > Synergistales > Aminobacteriaceae > JAFUXM01. The sequence goes on along the minus strand of CAJOLN010000071.1, from coordinate 9,714 downwards.
GTTCATCAATTTCAAGTTTGAAATGTTCCATTACATTTTCTATTCGTGTACGCAGTGATTCAATTGCCTCTGAACTTGCTATATCCCAGCGTGCTTTTATCATTCCCGTCAGCTTTTCGAGAACGCATAAATCACCTTCAATCTTTTCATGCAACTTCTCGCCCTCTGACCTCTTCATATCCATAAGTGAATCAATTGCGCTTTTCGTCATGTCGTCCCATATGTCAGGCGTTTCATGCGCGGCCTGTTCTGCAATATTGTTATTGCTGTCGAAAACTCCGGGTATCAGGAGAAAACTGGTGATGTCATTTGCAGATTCAAGATTATTGCGCTTGGTGATTTTTCGTACCTGATTGTAGATATTCATGAGACCTTCTTCATCTAAAACTGGGATTCTTGCTCCGGGATTCCATGAGATTTCTGCTGTGAGTTTCACTTTCCCTCTGCCTATCAGACTCCGCATTAACGTTATTATGCGATTTTCAAGTGATGATAACTCTCTGGGAAGTCTGACGGAGAACTCCTGATACTTATGGTTCACTGATGTTATCTCGAATAAAACCGTTCCCCACGAGAAAACTTGCGAACTGCTTCCGAAGCCCGTCATGCTCAAGAACATTTTTTACGCCTCCGATTCTAATTCCTTCATTGCTTTCGTCAGGCTGTCCATGATGATTTGTCTTCCTTCTTTGCTCTTGTATACTTCATCAGAAAACCTCAGAGGCTTTCCAAATGTAATTCTGATTTTCTTTGGCTTAATGAATGCTGCTCCCGTAGGCATTGCTTCAAATGAACCCTTAATGAATACTGGAAGTATAGGCGCATGTTCACGTGACGCAATCAATGCTACTCCTGCTTCTAACGGCTGTAATTTTCCGTCTAAGCTACGTCTTCCTTCGGGGAATATCAGTACGTCATTGCCTTCTTCGTATAGCTTTATGAATGCCTTCAATGCTCCCGCCGCTGATGAGTTGCTCGAACGTGATACAGGTATTGCTCCCAATGCCTTAATGCACATAGCAAAAGGCCAGAACGTGAATAATCCCTCTTTGGCTAAATACCTTAACCTTCTTGGGAAAAAGCAGCCTACTATCACAGGGTCCATATTGCTCGCGTGATTGCAGGCTACTATCATCTTCTCTTCTGTCAGTTTTTCAAGCCACTTTGATGAACAGCGATTATATATCTTCAGGAATATCTTGAAGAATCCGCTGACTATTGCATAAAATATTTTACTTTGCCTCATTTTACGGTATAACCTCCCTGACATGATTCACTATGAATTCTACTGCTTCCTTCTCCGTCATGTCAGTCGTGTCTAAATATATTGCTCCTTCTGGAATGCTTAACGGTGCGGTCTTTCTGGTCGAATCATTGATGTCTCGTTCCTTCATCGCTCGTAATATCTCGTCATAATTCGCCTCTTTGCCCTTCGCTATGCGTTCATCATAACGTCTCTTCGCTCTGACTTCAGGAGAGGCTGTGATGAAAAATTTAACCAGTGCATCAGGAAACACTACACTTCCGACATCACGGCCTTCCGCTATGATTGAACCGTAATTCTTCTGCTCCTGCTGCAATCCAAGCAATGCCTCACGTACTGAAGGTATCGCCGAATACAGCGAGGCTAATTCATCAACTTCAGGCGTACGAATCTCACCGCTGACATCAAAATCATTTACAAGAACTTTATTATCCCTGAGAACTATTGTTATCTTGCTCAATGCCTCTCGAAGATATTCATCATTGTCAGGTGTGATTTCTGATTCCGCGAGAATTAATGCTATTGCCCTGTAGATTGCTCCTGTGTCGAGATACTTTATTCCGAGTTCACGTGCGGCATCTTTTGCGGCTGAACTTTTCCCTGCTCCTGCCGGGCCGTCTATTGTGATTACGTATGACACTTTTTTTCAATGCTCCTAAAGCCCCGTCATATCACCCATGTCATTGGCTACACTGCCGGCAAAGTCTATCATCTCGGATAATAAGCTATCGAAACTCTTTATGCCCAGTCTCTCTATTGGCTCAGGGAACATGTATGTCTGCAATCCGTCTGCTCCTATTCCTATTCCAAGCATAAGGCATATTGTGTTTGCAAGTGTCACGACATCGAGAAGAGGCTGATACTGCAATTTATCTTCTGGAAGTTCATTCGGCTTATGGTGATAGGCTACTGCTATTCTGTATGATTCTGGCATCTCCCATTTCTCAACAAGAATCTCTCCTATCATTGCGTGGTCAAATCCCAATACCTGACATTCTGCTTCTGTGAACGGAATATGCTTCTCTTCTACCATTTTTACGATTATGCCATATCCGAATCTCACATAGTCATTCAGAATCACTTTGCCTATATCATGAAGCAGTCCTCCTACGTATGCGTCTTCTGTGCTGACTGCTTCTGTAATCTGTGCCAGATGTCTTGAGGTGTACGCTACCATGAGTGAATGCCGCCATAGCTCTCCCCTGTCCAGTGCATAGCCCGACAGTCCTTTGTCCATTGCTGAATAGACCGTTGCCGCAAGTATTATATTACTGACGCTCTTATAGCCTAGAAGTGCAATTGCTTCTGAGATGTTCGAGATGTTTCGTGTCATTCCGTAGGCCGCAGAGTTTGCTAATTTCAGTATGCGCAGAACAAGACCTTCATCTCTTGAGAGGCTCTGAGCAACATCCGAAGCATTACTTTCAGGGTCATTCAGTTTCTTCATCGTCTCAAGAACAAACTGCGGAAATGATTTTATGTCCTGCATCTTATTCAGTATACGAGTTTTTATCAGGTCTCTGGATTTCTCATCAATCTCACTCATGAACTCAGCCCCCTTTTACGAAAAAATAAAAAATTAAACTATACCGCCATTAAATATTTTAGTGTACAGGTCTGAAAAAGACAAACTGACAAATTCACCTGCATTTAAATTTTCGAGTCTCATCATTCCTATTTTACGGCGTATTAACCTCTCAACCTTAAATCCTGCTTCTTTTGCCATTAATCTTATCTCACGTTTCAATCCTTCAATTATCACTATGCTTACCCATTGATTAATCGGGTCTCTCTCTATCACTTTTATGCTTAACGGTCTTACATTACGCCCCTCTGAAAGCTCAAAGCCTTTGCGCCACCTTTCAAGCTGCTTTATATTTATCGGAATGTTCAATAACGCTTCGTACTCTTTGCGAATTTCCTTTGAAGGGTGCAATATGCTCTGTGTGAAATCTCCGTCATTCGTGAGAATCAATAACCCCTCTGAATCACGGTCAAGCCTTCCAACAGGATAAAGACGCTTTTCGTGATTCGGAATCAAATCTACGATTACAGGGTCATACTTGTCACTTGACGCACTCACATAACCTTTGGGCTTGTTGATGACGTAATAAACATGCTCAGATAAATTCAATTTCTTGCGGTCTAACGTCACAATATCTTTCTCAACATCTACCTGAAAAAAAGGTGCAAGTACAATCTTTCCGTTGACCTGCACCCTTCCTTCAAGAATGATAATCTCTGCCTTTCGACGCGATGATACTCCGCATGACGCGATATATGCATTAAGTCTCATGGGTTATCAGTTGGATTCATTGCGCTTGGGATTTATTAGTAACCCCATTGCAGGATAAATCGTGCTCATCGTATCTCTTGCTGTCTTACCCGCACGTTCTGCACCGTCAGCAAAAATTTCATCAAGCAATGACTTCTTGCCTTCATATTGTGCTCTTCGTTCCCTGATTGGATTCATCATCTCCTGAATATGAACGTTCAGTTTCTTCTTGCAGTCAATACACCCAATTCCTGCCGTCTTACAGCCCTCGCAGATTTCAGATTTCTCCGCTTCGTCATGATTGAACACCTTGTGCAAATCCCACACTGGGCATTTCTCAGGGTCTCCTTTATCCGTTCGTCTCATTCTCGCAGGGTCAGTTTTCATTGTTCGCAATTTCTGCCACATCGAATCCGCACTCTCCGAAATCTCCAATGCATTCCCGTATGACTTGCTCATTTTTCGTCCGTCAATTCCAGGTACTTTCGGTGTCTCCGTGAATAACGGCTGAGGTTCAACGAGAAGATTTTCACCAAAGAAATTGTTGAAGCGTCTGACAAGTTCACGTGAAATTTCAAGATGTGCGCTCTGGTCTTCTCCAACTGGAACAAGTGATGCCTTATAGAGCAATATATCCGCCGCCATGAGAACAGGATAACCTAAGAAACCGTATGTACCTAAGTCTTTGTTCGCTATGTTGAAGAGCTGGTCTTTGTACGTTGGGTTACGATACAGCCACCCCAATGGCGTTATCATTCCAAGTGCAAGTGAAAGTTCTGCGTGCTGTGGTACATGAGACTGAATGAATAACGGACTCTTCACTGGGTCTAATCCTACAGCAAGCCAGTCTAGTAATGCAGCATAACAATATTCGCCAGTGTTTGCACTTTCAGCATAATTTGATGTGAGTGCGTGCCAGTCTGCCAGTGCGTAATAACATTCGTATCTGTCATCGTTCTGAAGTTTCACGAAGCTGCTTAATGCTCCCGCCACATGTCCCAAATGAAGAGGCCCTGTTGGTCTCATTGCGCTTAATACTCTTTGTTTCATGAATTTCTCCTATAGTCTTAATGGTGATTCTAATGCGTTTATGTTCAGAATTACGGTTTCAATTCCGCATTCTGATACTCTCCTTGCGAGTTCTGGAAGCGATACACGTTCCATTTCTCCGTGATTGATATTCGCGATTGTGAGGCCCTCACGTGACGCGTCTATGAGTTCGTGATATTTCATGTCCGCAGTTATGTACACATCTGAATTGTGATTTCTTGCCGCCCTCCAGAAACTTGAGCCTGAACCTCCGCATAATGATACACGTGAAATGTATTCAGGCATGTTCTGAGTGTACACGTCTATGTGCGAGATGTGCCATGATGATTTTACGTGCGCAAAGAAATCTTCAGGTTTCATTTTCTCAGGCATTGTTCCAGACAGGCCGAATTCATCTAAAGGTTCCGTTTTCACGAGGCCAAGAAGACTTGCTAACGTGTCATTCACTCCTCCTTCCGCTTTGTCCCAGTTCGTATGTGTCGCTATGATGTTCACTCCGTATCTTATCGCCGCACTCAATGTACGCCCAAATTCTGAATCAACATCAATCTTCTTCACCCCCCTGAAGATTAAAGGGTGATGACATAACAAGACATCGCAGTGATTCTCATGTGCAGATACTACAGCTTCACTCACTGCATCAAGACACACTGCAACCTTTGAGACATCTGCATTGTAACTTCCAATCATGAGACCAGGATTGTCCCATTCCTCAGATAATGCGAACGGAGCAAATGTATCTATGTGATTCAATAAGTCACGTACTTTCATGGCCTCTCCGGAAAGAATGTCTTTACGTCCTCAATGAATGAATCAACAAGCGAAGGTGTATTAATGAATTCAGGATTTGAAAGTTCAAGCTCATAGAACGTAATATCATTATGAAGCTCTGACTTCACAAAATCAAGAAAAGGCATGTACGCGTCATATAATCCCTTCCAGTAATCTACTCCTGCGTCAATCTCATC
>CAJOLN010000071.1:0-4126 GCA_905235395.1 uncultured Synergistales bacterium | reverse complement strand
TTGCACCTCACAAGCACAAATAACTTCGGAGGCTTGACGTATCTCAGAAGTGAATCATAAAGCGTGAGATAACAGCCTAACTGACTATCTTTGAAGTAACCGTCACGATAATACATCATCGCGTAGACTTTATCGCCGAATATGCTTCGGTCAAGAATGTAGTTGTCCTCCTCTGACGCACACAGGTACTGAGCGAAACGTGTTGCGAGAAAATTCAACTGCATGGGGAAAGCCCATTTGCTATGTTCATGATGAAACTTGTTGAGTAGGTCTAATGGGTCTCTGAACTCTTCAGGCATTACTGTAAAACCTAAACGATTTGAGAGAAGATTTACAATTGTAGATTTTCCGCTTGCTGTCATTCCCTCAACGATAATTTGTATTTGTCCCAAGTGAAAATATTCTCCTTACATTAAATTATTGGGATTATAGCAGATTTGCAAATGGCCATAAAAAAAACTCCCCCTGAATTATTCTCAAGGGGAGCATCGTCGAAATTATTTAATTACTTCTCAAATTTTACACAATATCCTGTTACCGTCAGTATATATTCATCTGCTTCCCTCTCACTTATGTTACGCCCCGCCCATGATATTCTCGCTGGCGTACATGAACCGTCAGAGTAGAAGTATATGACTTCAGGAGAAAACTTCCAGCCATTACCGTCAGGCAGATTTTTCATCTCAATCTTCTGCCATTCAAGTATTACTGGCTTCTTTATGTTCGTCCCAAGAAATGCACTCAGACTGTCTTCGGGAACTTCTCGCTTCTTCAATGCCTCTGATACAATTTCTCCCCTCGTTGACTGCCCTTCACGTCTCACACTGAATCTCACTGGTACTCCCGACAACGCAAGGTCTGACGCTTCTTCTACTGCACGCTGAAGAATTGCTGAAGGCGGGTCAAAGTAGAATGACATTCGAGGCAGCATTACACTTGCAAGCATACCTATTATCGTGATGACAAGAAGAATTTCTATCAGTGTGAATCCGCGTCTCAATATCTTAATCCTCGTTCGTAATGTCCGCGTTTACTCCCTCTCCGCCCTCTTCTCCGTCTGGCCCGTAACTCGTTATCGATATCCTCCCGTTCGTGTTCCTGTACACATATGGATTTCCCCATGGGTCTTCTGGAACTTTCTTAAGATATCCGCCCTCTGCATACCTCTTCGGGACTGGTGATGTCGTCGGGGCTGTCACTAGTGCTTCAAGTCCCTGCTGCGTCGAAGGATAGAACCCGTTATGCATTCTGTACATTTCAAGCGCATCTTCAAGTGAACGTATCTGCGTCGCTGCTGCCGTTCGCTGTGCCTCTGCTACCTGCGGGCCTATTCTCGGTACTACCAATGCCGCAAGTAATCCCAAAATGACAACAACAACCATAATCTCTATTAACGTGAAGCCTGAACGACTACGCATTAATACTTTCCTTTTGTTTTTCATTATTACAACCTCCTAGTTTTATCTTACTATGCCTGCTAAATCAAATACAGGCGTTAATATTGCAAGAACGATAAATCCAACGGAAACACCTAACGATAGAACCATAATAGGCTCAAGAAGAGTTGATACCTTTTCCATTCTCGACTGCGCAATCTCTCGGCTCTGCTCTGATACGTTCGTCAATGCTTCAGCCAGTTCTCCGCCCATTTCTCCAACTCGTACAACCGCTACCGTATCCTCTGGCATTCCAATTTTCTCAAGTGCCTTGTCAAATCTATGCCCCGCTTTCACCATATCAGCCGCCTCTATCCACCTGTCCTTTTTCGTGTCCATTGATGAGGCCATTCTCAATGCCTGCACTAATGGTATTCCTGATTTCAGCAATGTGCTTAGGTGAGACATCACAAGTGCAAGTGTAAGCTGGTCTCGTATCCCCCTCATAAACGGCATGTTGATTTTTCTTCCCGTTCGCTTCATGAATACCCATAAAATTAAAATTGCCAGAAGTACCCATAATCCAAAGTTCGTTATGAAATCTGACATCGCAATTAACATTCGCGTCGGCAAAGGCAATGACTGGTGCATGTCCTCAAAAAGTTCTGATATCTTTGGAACTACGTATGTCAGCATGAACGCAACTACACCAATTCCTACAATTGCCATAACTATTGGGTACGTCATTGCTCCTCGTATCTTACGGTGCAAATCATCTTCAAGTTTGAATTCATCTGCCGCCTCATTCAGAACTGATATCAACGTTCCTGATTGCTCTCCTGATTCCGCAATCCTCCATAAACTTTCTCGGAATGCTCCGCTCTCCGCTAGTGCTGTGTGAAATTTCCGCCCTCCTTCTACCTCCGCAAGTATCTTCTCCATTACTGGCTTCATGGTCTTATCTCGTGCCTGCTTCGACATTATGCGAAGTGAATCAGCCAACGGCAAGCCTGACTTCAGATATGACGCTAAACTCCTGCAAAAAAATATATGCTGTTCCAACGGCAATAGCTTTATCTTCGATGTTCCCTTCTTCGTATCCTCCGCTAACTTTACATCTACTACTACTATTCCTCGTTCCGTCAATCTGTCCACTGCCTGCATTGATGAGCCTGCTTCTATTGTTCCCTTCGTGCTCTTCCCTTTGGCATCGTAGCCTGAATAACTGAAATACGGCATGATTAATCCTCCCCTGCTACTCGCGCTAATTCATCGGGTGACGTTAATCCTGACTGAACCGCTGATAGTCCTATCTCCCATAGTGTCTTGAACCCTGACCGTCTTGCAATCTCTCGCAATTTTGACGCTGGCGCTCCTCCAACAAATGCCTCCTGTATCTCTTCGTTCACCACAAACTGCTCATATAATCCTACACGCCCTCGATAACCCGTGTTGTGACATTCTGAACAGCCTACAGGTGCATATGCTTTCGTAAGTCCCTGCTTCATCATCATTGCAGGCGGGGCAATCTCTTTACGGCAATGAGGACACAAACGACGTGCCAGTCTCTGCGCTACCGTTCCTATCATACAGCTCGCGGCTAAATACGGCTCTATTCCCATGTCAACAAGTCGAATTATCGCACTGATTGAATCGTTCGTGTGAAGCGTTGACAACACAAGATGTCCCGTCAGTGATGCCTGTACTCCTATATGTGCTGTCTCAAAGTCTCGCATTTCTCCTATCATCACTATGTCCGGGTCTTGTCGCAATATCGAACGCAACGCTGCCGCAAATGTCACTCCGGCTTTCTCGTTCACCTGTATCTGCGCTACTCCGGGCAATGCATATTCAACTGGGTCTTCTACCGTTATGATGTTCACTTCTGGACGCGCCAATGCCTGAAGAATTGCGTATAAGCTCGTGGATTTTCCTGAACCTGTTGGGCCTGTGAAAAGTATCATTCCGTGCGGACGATGTATCAATTCGTCCATGATTGTTCGTTCACGCGCTTCCATTCCTAAATCTTCCAGCGTCATCAATCCATGCCCTTTATCCAAAAGTCTCATCGCTATTCTCTCTCCGTACTGCGTCGGCACTAATCCTACTCGTACGTCTACCGCTCGGTCTCCTAACGTTATTCCTATTCTCCCGTCCTGCGGTGCCATATGCTCCGCTATGTCCATTCGTGACATTACCTTTATGCGGCTCGTCAGTGGGGCCTGATTTGAACGCGGAAGTCTCAATCTGTCCTGAAGTACTCCGTCTATCCTGAAGCGTATCAGAACTTCATCTTCATACGGCTCAACGTGTATATCCGTCGCTCTTTGCTTCAATGCATCAACAAACAGACCGTTCACCAATCGTATGACTGGAACATCAACAGAATCACTGAGTATATCTTCTCGCGCAAGGTCATCTATGTCATCTATTCCCTCTATGCCCTTTGCTGCTTCGTCCGCCGCTACACTTCGCAAATCATAGAGCGTGTGAATCAAATCACCGAGTTCCTTTTCTTCACGTATCTCAATGTCCGTAGGGTACCCTAACGCTACTCCCAACATCTGCGCTTTCGGCCATGAATCATAATTCACCGCTCCGACTATCAGAACCCCGTCCTCTATTCGCAATGGCACTATTCTTGCCTGCCTCAGAATATCCAGACTCATTCCTTCCGGTAAAAGCGTTGAGACCTCCTTAGCTTCCGGCAATGCACGTTCTGTTTCTGCTGCTGCTTCCGACATCTTAAC
>CAJOLN010000070.1 GCA_905235395.1 uncultured Synergistales bacterium | reverse complement strand
AGCCTCGATATTTTTGCGTGCAATCTCACGAACATTCTCACGAGGAATTCTCATGAGTTCACGTTCAATCATCTCATAGCCGATTCGTTTCGTCTCTGGTGAAGCGTAATCTTCGAGGTATTCCGTGAGTGTCATTAACGCATTGGGGTGACAGCAGTTGAGAATCTGCCCTGACTTGCACAAGGCCATGAACCTATCACCAGTTCTGCCTGCTCTGTAACATGCAGTACAGAATGAAGGAATATGATTCTGTTTCATCAGCCATTGAACTACTTCATCGAGTGTGCGCTGATCTGAAACATCAAACTGTTCTGTATCGTGAGGTCTTTCTTCTTCAGTGTAACCTCCCACAGATGTACGTGAACCTCCGCTTATCTGTGAAATTCCAACCTGAAGCATTTTTGCACGAACTTCTTCACTCTCACGCGTTGAGATGATCATTCCTGTGTAAGGCACAGCAACTCTTATGCATGCGGCAATCTTGGTGAAAATTTCATCGGGAATTGAATTGTTGAACTCTTCAGGGTCAATATCATCTGCGGGTTTCACTCTCGGTACGCTTATTGTGTGAGGCCCAACACCGAATACAGCTTCAAGATGTTCAGCATGCATGAGCAAACCTGCAAACTCATACTTGTAACCTTCAAGCCCAAAGAGAACTCCGAGACCTACATCATCAATCCCTCCCTGCATTGCTCTGTCATGAGCTTCAGTGTGATATGCATAATCATGTTTCGGCCCGGTCGGGTGAAGTTCCTCATAACGTTTTCTGTTATACGTCTCCTGAAACAGAATGTACGTTCCGATTCCTGCTTCCTTGAGCTTTCTGAAATTCTCAACAGTTGTTGCGGCGATATTCACATTCACGCGCCTTATGTCGCCGTTCTTATGGTGAACACTGTAGATTGTCTTTATGCTTTCAAGAATGTATTCAATAGGATTATTCACAGGGTCTTCACCTGCTTCAATAGCGAGGCGTTTATGTCCCATATTCTGCAATGCGATTACCTCAGCACGAATTTCTTCCTGCGTGAGCTTCTTTCGTGGGATTGTTTTATTCTTCGTGTGATACGGACAATAGAGACAACCGTTGATACAGTAATTCGATAAGTACAACGGAGCGAAGAGAACGATTCGATTTCCATAGAACGCGAGTTTAATTTCTTCTGCGACTTCGTAAATGCGTTTTATCTTTTCTGGGTCTTCACACGCAAGCAGCACTGACGCTTCACGATGTGTTAAGCCTGAACACGTACAGCCGTTAGCAGTGTATTTTGGTCTTGCCTTTTCGAGAAGTGAATCGATGAGTGCGGAATCATTTTTGTGTGCCTCAGCATAAATCAGAGTATCGAGAATCTCATCATGATTGATGAACTCGTTTGCGTCTGATGATTTGGGATTATATGTGAAAGTCTGCATTATAGTTTTTGTCCTCCTTCTTGCAGGTCAGATATCTCTCTTTCCTGTCAGAAAAATTTTATTTGGGAAATTATAGCACTGTGAGATAATTTTAACGAGGTGATGAACTTTATGAAAAACAAAGAGACTGCAATACGAAGCATAGTTAATACTGCTGTTGAAGTTTTTGCAAACACTTTTTCAAACAGACACATCAGCCAAGTATCAAATCCTGACGGTGTAATTAACTCAAAAAGAAATAACTGTTTCATGTCTGCACTTGGTGAGGACTTCATGATATACAGTGCACTGTCAAGGTCTTTTGACAGCTCATTGGGGAGTATGCTTGAAACTATCGGAAGAAATATAGCAAGACTTTCATACCGTGTGCTTGATGATATTGATTCTATTTTGCTGCCGGCGCAGGATCAATACATCAGAAATCTTATATCCAGTTATGACAGGCGTGATGAATATCCAAAAGTCAGTCATTATGATTCATTCACTGCAATAATACCAAAAGTTACAGATTCATACAGACAAGTTCATAAGACGGATAATTTTTTCTGCGATGATTCTTCTGGAACATATTACATCATAGAACTAAAAGCAGGCGGAGACTTGGACAATAAAAAAGCTAAATCTGAGAAAAGTGAAATACTCAGAGAATATTTTATGCTAAGAAATAAAATAGCAATGTCATCTGATAAAGCTAGCAATGTAAAAATATTTTTTGCAACTGCATATAACAGATACGGTGAAGGGCATGAATGGAAACAGGAACGTGTGTTGCAGTATTTTTCGCGGGAAGAACTGTTAATCGGTAGGGATTATTGGAATTTCATATGCAAAAGTGATAAAGGTTTTGAAATTATTACAGACCAGTACAATAAATCTGCATGGAAAATCAGAGAAGCAATTTCCAATATAAAGGCAGCGTATCATGTGTAAAGTTAACTTGATGAACGGAGACTGCTTTGAACTTATGAAGAATATTCCAGACAGAAGCGTAGACCTGATACTAACAGACCCTCCGTATAACATAGCAAATTACAGCACAGGCAATATGAAATTCAAATGGCGCAGTGAGATAAATAATGACCTTGCAGAATGGGATAGAAAAATTTTAATTCCCTCAATGCTTCTCCCTGAATTCAAGCGCATAATAAAGCCCGACGGAAATATTTTCATTTTCTGTTCATATAATCTAATTGGAGAATATCACAAAGTGTTTGATTCGGAGTTTGATACATTTCAATTTATGGTATGGCACAAGACTAATCCGACTCCAAATTTCAGAAAGTCATCATTCCTTAATAGCTGTGAACTGATTATATGTTGCTGGAACAAGGGACATATCTGGAACTTCAAGAGTCAGAGAGAGATGCATAACTTCATAGAGTCGCCTATATGCATGGGAGGTGAACGCATAAAAAAACCTAAGCACCCTACACAAAAACCCATAAAGATTCTTGAACACATAATCAGTATAGCTTCACCCGAAGGAGGAACAGTATGCGATATGTTTTCAGGAGTAGGTTCAACGGGAACTGCGGCAGTGAAATTAAAACGTAATTTCATCGGAATAGAAATAGACGAAGAATATTTTAAGGCCGGACGGGAAAGAATCATGAGAGCCTTAAACGTTTGACAAAAATTATGTTTGTTGTTATATTTTTAAAGTTGAACTTGGCCCCGTAGCTCAGTGGATAGAGCGACTGCCTCCTAAGCCGTAGGTCGGGTGTTCGAATCACCCCGGGGTCGCCATTCAGACAGTCATAAAATCACAAATTAATTTACTTGAAAAATTTTGATGTTGGGAATTTAGCTCGTGCGTTATTGATTGCCTTCATGAGATTCTTGCGTATGTCTTCAGGAGACGTTATGCCTTTCACATTTCCTGCGGTGAAATGATTTCCGATATACAAAGCTCCGTTCATTATATGCAGATCATAAGGTGCAAGTTCAGCCTGAAGATATTTATCGAGTGCCTCACGTATTCTCGTGATTATGTTCTTGTTCTCTGATATATTGCTGCCTGATACTACAGTTATTCCGTCAACCATTAAACGTATATCCGTCGTGCTCTCTTTGATGTCAGTTCTGAGAATTCCAAGCGGATATTTGCGTTCAATGGGAATGTTCCTGTCATGAAGAATTTTCACAGCGGCATCAAGTCTCTTAGGAGTATTAGGGTGATTCATATAGATACCGTATTCATGAATTGGCTGTTTATATTCCTCATACATGAAGTGCTCAAACAGAGTAATCATTCCAGTAGGCGAATACCCCGACTTAATCAGAGCATCAAGCCCTAATCTGTCAGCTTCAACTTCAAGTTCCATAGTGTATGAACTCGTAATTGCAACCTGTGCAACCTGAGCAAGTATTATCGGAGCAGCAGCCCCTCCGCTGAGTAACATTACGGCAAGTGCACCGAGTGTTACCTTGTTGGATTCTGCGGCCATGCGCAAAGAATGTTTCCTGTCAGCATGAATCATTTCGTGTGCCATTACTGCGGCAAGTTCCGAATCGGTCTTGAGTGTATCAATGATACCTGTCGTGAAGAATATGAATCCTCCAGGAAGACAAAACGCATTCATCTCTTCGGTTTTCACGAGGCGAATTTCCCAGTCAATGCGGCGTTCCATGAAAGGCTCAAGGTGATTAAGTATGAGTTCAAGTTTTGATTCTATTGCGGGGTCTTTGGTGAGCGGCCATTCTTTTTCTATCTGCTCAATTGCTTTGCGTCCTATCTGACGTTCTTTCGCTAAATCGGGGTCTGGTTCTGCGGCAAATGAAACACTCACGGATAACATCAGAACAATTAGCACATTTATGAATCTCTTCATGCTATATCATTGACCCTCCCATACGCGCATAACTCGCAGCGGCATTCTTCCCATGAACACGCGTTATCATTTGTCTTCTCAGATCTGATGATAATTTATCCAGTTCAGAAACTGCTTCATCTTCTGCTTTCATTATGCTCTCTGCAATTTCCCGGCTCTCTTGAATCAATTCAGGAAGTTCTTTGTCGTCAGGAAAAAGTGAGAGAAGATATTTTCCACCGAAACCATCAGGAAAATTATTGCTGTCTGATGCGTTTATGCCGGCACATGACAGTAAATCACGCCAGCTGTCAGCGAGTAAGTATAATTGTGAGATGATTTTATCTTTCTGTTCAAGAATTTCGTACAATGCATCCATATCACCATCAAGGACGATGGCTTCAAGTTCCCTTGAAATCATCGCCCTCATGCTTTGGCACAAAACAATTTCCCGTGATATTAACTCTTTGGCTTCAGCTAATATCCTGTCTGCATTGTTATCCTGCAAGTGTAAAACTCCTCTTCGGTGCCTGTGCAGAAGGTGCAGGTGCCTTGTATGCTGATGTTGCTGATGTAGTTTCGGTTTTCTTGCCCTCAATTTCATTCATGGCATTCTGAAGATCTTTATCCTCTGGGTGAGCTGCCTGATATTCATGCAGTAACTGAACAAGTGCATTTTCCCATGTGGCTTTGAGTTCTTCAAGCATTTCACGTACTGCCTTGATGTTCTCTGTTTCTTTTTTCATGTTCGCGTCAACAAGCTGCTGATACATGTACTCATATAGCTGCATGAGCTTATCTCCCATCTCACCGGCTTTGTCCTTGTTCAGCGTAACCATGAGTTCACGAATTACTTCCTGTGCACGGATTATTTCCCTGTTTGCAAGATCATAATCCGGTGCTTTGCCGTTCTTTACCGATAACGCATTCTCTGCTGTCCTGCATGCCTTGATCCCTATATCGTATGTTATTAGAAGTAACTGTTCCTTCGTTGCTGTTGATATTCTTGTGGCCTGATATGTAAACTGTGCATTGTTATTCATCATCCTGATATTGACCCCCTGAATTGTTTTTTGCGTTTTTCTTTTCTCATTTCCTGCTGTCATTATCGGTTAGCATATCATTCACCTTAAACACATTTTGAGTTAAACGTCAAGATTTTTTACCTCGTGAGCATTCGATATAATGAATTGTCTTCGGGGTTCTACCTTATCGCCCATAAGAATATCAAAGTATTCATCAGCAAGAAAATTATCATCGAGTTCAACCTGTTTCAAGATTCGATTCGCAGGATCCATTGTCGTCTCCCATAACTGTTCGGGGTTCATTTCGCCTAGTCCCTTGTAACGCTGAACACTTACCTTTGAAGGGTCTGGTGCACCGTCAACATGAATGCGTAATTCCCTGTCTGTGTAGCAGTAGTTCACTTCTTTTCCGTACTGCACACGATACAACGGAGGCTGCGCGAGATAAAGATAACCCTGTGAAAGCAATTCGGGCATGTGACGATAAAAGAACGTCAGCAGTAACGTGCTTATATGTGCACCGTCAACATCTGCATCTGTCATGATGATTATCTTATGGTATCGTAATTTGCTCGCATCAAATTCGTCTCCTATTCCGCATCCCAGTGCTGTTATTATTGTCTGTATTTCCCGGTTAGCGAGCATTTTATCTATTTGCGCTTTCTCGACATTCAGAATCTTTCCGCGTAACGGCAGTATAGCCTGAAATGTCCTGTCTCTTCCCTGCTTGGCCGAACCTCCTGCTGAATCTCCTTCAACTATATAGAGTTCAGTGTTCTCTGCATTCTTAGATGAACAATCCGCGAGTTTACCCGGAAGGCTCAAACCTGACATGGCAGTTTTACGAACGAGTTCACGAGCTTTCTTCGCGGCTTCTCTTGCACGTCTTGCACGTATTGCCTTCTCAACAATTGGCTTCACGATTTCCGGCCTGTCTTCAAAAACTGACATTATGCCCTCATATACAACTGAATCAACTGCACCTCGTACTTCACTGTTCCCTAGCTTGGTCTTAGTCTGTCCTTCAAACTGAGGTTCACCTAGCCGCACTGACAATACGCACGTTAAACCCTCTTTTAGATCATCGCCGCTGAGATTGTCTTCTTTATCTCGTAAAATTTTATTTGTTCTCGCTGCCTCGTTTATTGCACGCGTCAGAGCTGTACGAAGTCCAACTAAATGAGTTCCGCCTTCAATCGTGTGAATCAAATTCGCATACGTGTACATGTGTTCGCTGTAGCCGTCATTGTATTGAAGTCCTACATCAATCGTAACATCATCGCGTGTACCTGAAAGCACTATAGGATTATCGAATAATGGTGTCCTGTCACGGTCAATATACTTCACAAACGCACCTATGCCGCCTTTGAAGAAATATTCACGTGATTCATTCGTCCGCTCATCTGTAATTGATATCTTCAGTCCTGGATTCAAAAATGCAAGTTCCATTAGCCTGCTCTTCAGTGTGTCCAGTGAATGATGAACATCTTCAAATATTTCGCTGTCAGGAAGATAGTCTATTCTTGTGCCCTGCCAGTCTGCCGGAACTCCTTCAGATAAATCCGTAATTGGTATTCCGCGTTCAAATCTCTGCGAACGTTCAATGCCTTCTCGTGCAATCGTAACGATAAGCCATTCTGATAATGCATTCACAACAGATACTCCTACACCGTGAAGTCCTCCTGAAACTTTGTATGCTCCGTTTCCGAATTTCCCTCCTGCATGCAAAACTGTAAGAACTACTTCGCTTGTGGGTCTGCCGTTGTACGGGTGAGGGTCTGTCGGTATGCCTCGACCATTATCCTGCACTGTTATGCTTTCATCTTGATGTATGATTACCTGAATCTTGTCGCAGTATCCGGCCATTGCCTCATCAACTGAGTTATCGACAACTTCATACACGAGATGATGAAGTCCTCTCTCGCCTGTGTCACCGATATACATTCCGGGACGTTTGCGTACTGCTTCAAGACCTTCAAGAACTTTTATGCTTTCTGCTCCGTAGTTGTTGATGTGATTTTCTGATTCCATTTCCTGATTCAAAATTTCTCCTGTCAAAATAATATCTTTAGATGCATTTGAATTATATCAAATGGCCTTGTGTTATTATTTTCTCATTCAAAGGGGGAATCTTTCACATGAAACATATAACACGCACAAGAGTACGGTACGGTGAGACTGATAAAATGGGAGTCGCATATCACGCACACTATTTGAACTGGTTTGAAATGGGACGCACTGAATATTGCAGAGCTTCAGGAAAAAGTTTCAGCTCATGGGAAGCAGAAGGTATCATGCTGCCTGTTGTTGAAGCTCATTGCAGATACAAATCACCTTTGCTTTATGATGATGAAATTGAAATTGAGACCAGCATAACGAAACTCTCAAAGGTAAGTGTAACTTTCACATGCAGAATTCTTCATGCAGATACAAAGAAAGTTGCCGCAGAAGGATATACTAAACATGCATTCACATCAGCAGAAGGAAAATTACTGCGCGAAGGTAATGCTCTTGAGCAATGGCTGAATGAGCTTCTCAGTCATGAGAAATAATGCTTGAAAAAAGAGACCCCGCTTTTAACGGAGCCTCTTTAATCTTTCGTACACATTGGAAGGCACAACATCTTTCACTGTACCTCCGAAATGAAATATCTCTCTCACACTTGAACTCGACACATATGAATACTTTGGATCTGTAACGATAAAGAACGTCTCAATCTCTGGAGCAAGCTGACGGTTCATTAATGCCATTTGAAATTCATACTCAAAATCACTCATTGCCCTAAGCCCTCGTATTATCACTCCTGCGTTCTTCTGGTGAACATAATCGACTAACAGACCGTTGAAACTGTCTACAGTGATATTCTTCACATGCGCAAGACTTTCACGCGCCATTTCGCACCTCTCTTCAACACTGAACGCTGAAGTCTTACGTTCATTCAGCAGCACACTCACTACTACTTCATCGAAAATTGCTGCTGCCCTCTCTGCAATGTATATATGTCCGTTCGTTATCGGGTCAAATGATCCTGGATATATTGCTTTGACCTTCATCATAATGCCTCCCCGCAGATTAAGTGCTTAGGATTGTAGATTATCTTTCCGTAAACTATCACTGTCTGCAATAATGAAAGCAATTCCGCAACTGGTAATGCCCAAATGATTCCGAACTCACCAGCAAAATGATTCAGAATGAATAACAGAGGCATGTACAATGCACACTGTCGGCACACACTCAGAATGAATGACGCTCTTCCTGCTCCCATTGCCTGCAATGCATTGATGTATATGAAGAATACTGCGAAAAGTACACTGCTCGATAATTTTATGTGAAGGAAATCAACAGCGTACCCAAATGCTTTAGGCTCATTCAGAAAGACTGATACGATATTGCCCGTGAAGATGTAACACAATGCGATCATCATCAAGCTCAATATCACTGTGAATTTCAATGCAAAATTCAAAATTGCCCGGTACTTCTTCCAGTTCTCAGAACCAACACAGAATCCTAATAGAGGTTGTACTCCCTGACC
>CAJOLN010000069.1 GCA_905235395.1 uncultured Synergistales bacterium | reverse complement strand
TTTCCGGGAAATCTTCAGGACATTTCCACAAAGAAGAGTCTTCCTCATGGCGCGAAAATTCAGCAAGCCTTCTTTCACCGCCTAAAGGAGCAACGAATCTCGCGGGAAGATTCAAATCATTAACATCAATGCTGATTTCTTCCTGCGAAAATCTTTCAGGCTCAAAAGTTTTATCATCCCTGTTTCTGTAAATGAAATCTAGTTGAGAATAAATTTCCGTCTTTTGCTGTTCCTGTCAATGTGTCAATTGAAGCATGAACTCTCTCGTCTTGTGCCGGCTCTGAAAGTGTGCGTTCATTTTTCAGAGTGAAATTATTTCTTCCATGAATCAGCCAGTGAATCATCATGTCTTTTTCCCAGAAGGCATTTAATCTTTCAGGCTTGAAGTCTTCATCATCATCTTTTATGTCAGGGAATGACGGCCTTAATCCTTCAATGGGCATGTTAGCTTCGCTGTTTTTCGGGAAATCTCCGGGTCTTATCTGGTATATATCGTTTATGCTTTTGATTATGTCTAAAGGTCTGGGGAAATATATTTTTCTGTTGAGAATAGGGAAACTTCCTTTTACTTGAATTTTTTTGAGAGCTTCAATTGTGTCTTTGCTGTCTGGATCGCTGCTTGTCTTCCATAATGCCGTTCTAACTGCTCCTGCAATGACCGTATTCGTCAGCCATTTTAGAGAATGCATCGGACTTCCTGCGCCGAATTGTCTTGCATCACGTGAGATTAACGGGTCAAGAGGATTGATTCTGTACTTCAATATTATCACCGCCCTTTTCGTTTTCAGTCTTAATCATTCCTGATGAGATCCATTGCGCCAAAATCAATTCGTCTGCAAATTCCGTCATTGTTTCAGCGTCATTCACTTTTGAGGCTATGTATTTTGCAAACGCTTCTTTCTCGTCATCTTTGAGCGTAATCTCTTTGCGACTGAATATGCGGATAACATCACTCTTTACGGCCTCAGCAAGTATTGATTCGTTCTTCCAGTTCCTATAGAATTTCGCGTTTTCTCTAAGCTCATAGGGAAATTTGGCAGGTATATCTCCGTTCATGAAGCGTTCAGCAAAAAACTTTATGCGCTGTTCTATCGACATTTCAGCAAGCACATGAGAGTCAGTTTTAGCTTTCCATTGTTCATGGACTGTAAACGGAATATTGCCGCGTGAACGCACTGAAATTGCCAGGCCGTTGCGGTCATTACCGTTTATCACTGCTTTATTGTTCACTCCCTTTTTTGCAATGTTCTCAGCTTCACGCCCGAAATTAAACAGGTATTCCAAATTTTCCATTGAATGCGCAATCGCTATCCCAACAGACAAAGAGACATCAGGATAATCAATCATAGTGTCCCTGAAGAGGTCATAAAGTTCTCTTGCACAGTCTAAAGAATTTCCGAGCGGTATAAATGCCATAACATCATCGCCGCCGGTGTAAACGCATATTCCGAAATTCCTGCTGATAACATCCCGTGCTTTAAGTGCAAAACGTGAAAGGCTCTTGTGAAAATTCTCTGTGTTCGTCCGCGCTTTTCATGGCCGAGAATGCAGCACCCATTTTGTCGCCGTCAGCACATAAGAAAGCAATATAAGGCTCAGACAGTCTTTTATGCTCAAGGTATCGGCATATATTGCTGCATATTGATAATGCCTGTGTTTTATTCCTGCTGTCTTCGATGACTGAAAGATGTCTGTCCGGCAGAAAGATTACTCTGTCATAAGTAAACGCTTCATATATGTTTTTCCTGTCATAGCCTGGAATTTTTGCTCTGCTTATTGCGTCAAGAGCTTCATGCGATTTTATTCTAACGCCTTTCGGAAATTCAGATAAAGTTTCGTCTGATTCGTTACGGATAAGCACGCTCTCAGGAAGTCCGTCAAGTGAACTCTTCGGTACATAATCCCTGCATGTGTTGGCTTTGAAATCTTTGATATTTTTTCTTGCCGCCGAGAGCCTGCCGACATTCTTACGCGCTGAATAATAATTACCGTTTTCAATCGGAATCCACGCGCTATAAAACTCTATTATGTCTTCAAGCTGTGAATCCCATCTTTCTTTGACGATATACTTCTTCATCTTCTCAAAAACTTTATCGGCGTAAATTTTTAATCGTGATTTTGCTGCATCACGTGCTTTGTCTGATACGTCCTTCAGTTTTGTGCCGTCAGGATTTGTGAACTCAGCGAGAATTACATTTGCAACGCTCAAATCTGAATCAGGCAGCAGGTCTTCATCATTTTCATGTGCAGGAAATATCAGACTGCCTCCGTCCTCCTTAACACTTCTTGCGACAGCCTTTGATATTTCAGACAGCATGTTAGACCCGAACCATAAATCACGCGTTCTTCTTGCCGCCGAAATAAAATCCTGAACCGGCCCGACTGAAATCTAAAGCAGATAGTTCACCTTACCGCCTCCCTTGTGAAGTCTCCTGAAATATATTTCTCAAATCCCGATATTGCATCAGATAGTCTCTGCGTAGCCTCAAGATTAGTGTAGTCGCCGCTATTGAGAGGCCTCATGTCTTCCGTATGAGTGAGCCTTAAAGGAGTTACGAGCTTTAACTTTGTCCCGAAAATTTCATCATGAGGAAGAATTATCACGGCTGAATACCACGCGCCATTATAGCGGAGTGCTTTTGTGATTACGGGGCTTGACATTCTGCATGAGCCTTCTATTTTGGGGATAAGCTGTACACCGTGAGGCTCACTGTGCTTGTCATCGGGTGAAAACTGGAATATTATCGGCAGCCCTAAAGCGGCTCGCGGGAATGACGGCAGAGGCAGATAATCTCTCGGCTTGTGCTTTTGGGGATACTTGCCTGTCATATGCCTGAGTGAATCTGCTTCCGGCCATTTCGAGCGGCCAAATTTTCCGTTTCTGTTCTGCCTGTAATCCATGTAGCGTTTCACGGCGTAAGACCATACCAACAAATTATCGTTCGCTCTCTTCTTCCACAAAGTGATATACAGAGCAGCCCTTAGAATTTCGTGTAAGTCAGCAGGATTCTTATCACATGAGAGACTTCCGCATCCACGCCGTGTTCTTGCACCGATTCCGCCGAAGTAAAGCCATGCCGATAAAGTTAGTCTCACATCATCATGATATTCCTGCGGGTATTTGAGAGTGAGGGTAAACGAAAAGTTTTCGCGGGCTATGTTTTGTCTGTTCTGTCGTGAGGCGAAAAGCGCGTATATTTCCGGGCCAAATTTGTCTCTGAAGTCAAAATTGTTGTCGCAGTAACGCAGTAATACATTCGGCTGTTTTGGGACATCAGCGTAAACTTGGCTGGGATTTTCCGTGCTGCCCCAGATTTCGGATTCTCTTGTGCCTTTGCTGGGGTTGCTGAGATTCATCATCCGCCACCAATAGCGCAAGTGTCCCCTGATTGAAGGAACACGAACCGGCATGTTATCGTCAACAATTCCAGCTTCAACCTCTCCGCCGACCATAGGAGTCGCAACTGTGATAGTCAAACTCAACTCATGCATTGACGGCGAAATTTTCACGTGAGGCAGAAAAGGAGGTGAACCTAGTTTTTCGGATATGCTCAACAAAATAAAACCTCCTTATATAAAGATATTATGCATTGATGAAATTTTGTTAATTATACTGGATAAAAACAATGGAGACAATGATAACTGTCTTCATACCTAATAGGAAGGTTCGTAACCCTTAACAGGTCGCTTGATTACTACATCGGGGATTTTAGCACATTTGCAGAATTTACGCAATGTTTTGATCTGCAAACTCGTAAACCCTTATCAATGCTGAAAACTTACTTTTTCCGCCGTGCGTAGCTCTCTCTCAAAATCACGTTTTTCACCCCCAAAAAATCGCTTTGGTCAGACCGAGATTTTTCCTCAATCAAAAACCCTCATTACAGCAGAGTTTTTGACCCGCAAAAAGTCTGACTATTATGCGGCACTAATTGTCTGAATATTCCTAAGAACTAATGCTTCTGATGTCCGAGTCCCTTATCCGCATAGTCAATAATCAGCTTGTCCCCCTCGTAATGACAGAAACCATGCCATCCTCCTATATCTGGCCACAAGCTGAACTCGTGAGTCGACGGCGGTACAGGATCGCCTTCAAGTTTACGCAATCCGCAACTGTTGAGATTGTCCTTCTTCCCTGTGTCTATATAGCGCGAAAGTTTGTCTACTGCCTGATTGAAGCGTGTTATCCTCTCTGAAGGCAGCTTGAGTATGGCATCTCTTGCCTTCTTGCTGATTACCACACTCGCAGAAATCGGCGGCAGTATCTCCTTGCTGTATGCCTCGTGCTGTACTTCCTCCCAGATGATTTGACCCCACGCCGAAATACTGCACTTCCCGTCAAGAATATCAAGCAGCGTCTCAGGTATCCCCGCACATTTTTACGCGATATGCTCCCGATTACCATGCGCCTGAACTCTCCCAAATGTTCAAGCACCGTCCCTTTTGCGTTCACGGAGAAATCAACAGGCATTTTCGGTATGCTCAGAAGCTCCCTGCCAGTATCGAAGATATACACCGTCTCATCTGCGTAGAACATTCCGAGCGTCTGCATATATCCCTGCAAGGACTTGAAGCCCCCCACAAGGTTGAAGATTACTTTGTATCCCTGCGAACGGTAACCGGGCAAAGTCCACGCGCACCACTCAACAAGATTGTTCACTCCAAGACGGAACTCTTCAACATTCCCCGTGTTGAGGTCGTCAATCTTCACCGGCTGCATGTTGATACCGTTGTGTTTTCCCCACGCCTGTATAAGCTCCGCCGCCTTCACTCCCTGATATATGTCCGTGTGAATCAGGTAATGTGTGTTCTGTTTTGCCTCGTCAAGTCTCGCTCCGCTGCCATAAAAACTGATGAAGCCGTTTAATTCCGCTGAAAGAATCTGTACCTCCTTTAGGCTTGCTGACGTTAACATATCAAGTTTTACCCCGATAAGCTCATCTATCTTTCTCAGTTCGTCAGGTGTGTATTCTGCCTCTTTCTTGTTCGCATTGTCCCTGAGAAATTTCACATCATCGTGTGCTGTCCCATTTGTGAATATACTTGTTCCGCATGTTGATACCGTTATATGCATCATTATTGTTATCTCCTTTCGAGTGTTATGCATCCCAAGCCAGAGCTGTTCTTTGCACCAATGCCGCAATCAATCGCAGTCTGTAGGATTTCACGGCTTCCTTCGAGTTTGAATTTTCCCCACCAGCCTTTAACAGGAAACACTCGTCCCTTCTCGATCATTGAAACTCTCTCTTTCACATGGCCGATTGGTTTTATCGCGAAACTTTCTGAGGGTATCTCTTTGTCCGGGTTAAGCAGGCGGAATTTCCGAAGCAAGTTGAAATGTATTCCTCTCTCAAATTCTTCTTCTTCAGGTCTGAAATACTTTGTATAATTTCTTCTGTTTCTCTCAATGGAAGCATAGCATGTTACAGGTAAGAGCGTTTTTATTATTGCAGTGTGTGAATTGATTTTGCACTCCTGCTTTTCTATGCCGCTGCATATCATATGACTGTGCCCGATTCTTATATCATCATTGCTCATTGCTCCCGTTGTGAATCCCGTTATTAGTTCATGAATCGGAGTCGAGACCGTGAGCTTCAAAGGCAGAGGAAAGATTATCCGTGTTCTCTCCGAACTGTGGACGTGCAGAAGCAACAGGCAAGCTCATTGCGAAGAGTTTCATTTTTCGTCCGTCAGAATCAAATCCATCGTCATGAATCCTTACGGCTATGTCAAACGGAAGAATTGAATACAGCATTGACTGAAACAAATGAAGATTCGCAGAAGGAAGACGCACATACGAAATTTCAGACGACGTAAACGTAAACGTTATATGCATTTGAGATTGAAGCCTCCGGGTTGGATAGAAATTCTGTGGATAAGGCATTATATCAAGTTCATCTTCACCTCCAATAATAATAATTTCTATTTGAGTGAGAAGGTATAATTTTCAGGCATTATACTGTAAAATACATTCAAGAATTCCAGATAACAAGAAGGAGTGTAAAAATTAATGGGAAGGCATATTCTGATGATATGTACTGCGGGTACTTCGGCTGTGTCTTCATTGCCGTGTGTCAAAGCCCTTCTCAAAGACTATAAGACCCTTACCGATGAGCAGATAATGCTTGCCTTGTTGAATAAGGAAACAGAGACTATGATGCCAGACTTCCGGCTGTTGATTTGATGAAGAATCCTGAGAAATATAAAAATATACTCGCTGATTCTGATTTCGTGAAGTCGTATATATTTCCAAGTGCTGAGGCTCAGACTGTACTTAGGTGGTTAAGCAATGTGATAAAAGGCAAAGCAAAAGAAGTTGATGAAATGAGAGTAGTAATGCTGCCTACAAAAACCGAAGCATCAGAACTAACAGCACATGCGGGAGTAGTATGCCTGAATCACCTGAAGCCCTTGTACGGAAAAATAAAGTTACATTGCAGCCGTGATAGTTCAGGAATAATCCCGTTACAGATAAAAGTAGATACCCGTGAAGAGATTCTTCAATATCAGATTTGTTCTGGGAACTTGATGAACTTATCAGCACCAGAAAACCCGGCGAAGAAGTTATTATATGCTCGACAGGAGGCTATAAGGCTATATCCGGCTTTGCTATGGTGTATGCTCAGATTCATTCACTGCCCTGCCTCTATTCGTTCGAGAAGACATCAGATGCCTATGAATTAATGAGTATGCCTCTGGGATATGCATATTCATCGCTTGATGAAGAAATCAACATGCTCAAAGCAGTACATGAGAATACAGAAGTAAGCAAAGATTCACTCCCTCAATGGGTGAAAAATTCTGAGTTCATGGCCGGAACTCTCCTGAAAAGCTATGAAGAAGCACGGGAGAAACCTTACGGAACAGGAGAGGAATTATTCAGGCGTTTGAGGAATTGCACAGGCGGAAATGAATGGGCTGATTATCTTCAGGAGTTACTGACGTGCAAATGGGGCGAACTTTGGTTAGGAGATCAGATTCCCGAAACAGTTGAACACAGCAGGAGGCATTCAAAGCGTTTAATGGAACTTGCCGCAAATTTCTTCAGGTGTTCAGGAAAAAGAGTCAAAAATATCGGTTTCACTGATGAAAATCCTCTGCCGCTTGCTATCCTCATTGCATCAATATACCTTCATGATATTGGACATACTGCTTTGTCATATCCTGTTGCTGTCAGTAATGATGTTAATGATGAAAAACTTTTCCCTCTCGGCTTGTTTCCTTCGGCAGTCCGTGAGCTTCATCATATTCTGACTGGTGAAGTCTTAATGAGCAGTCCAGAAAGATATTTCATGAGCAGCAAGTATCCCGATAAAGCTGACGTGTTATTGAAATGCGTTCCTCTCATTGCTGCACATCACAGAAGATATACAGTGCTGAGGCGCGGAGATTCGGCAGGACTCGGAAGTTATGACATGATAATGAAAGCCGGAAATCTGATCTTAGGGTCTGATAGATTCGGCGAGACACTAAAGCCGCTTGAGGAACGTGCAGAGAATATCGGTGTACCTGTCGAAATCCTGCTTAATGTTACGGCTCTTCTGCGTGTTATTGACGGATGCGATGTTCAGTCCGACAGAGTTATAAGCCGTCATTATCTTGAATACAGGAATCAGAGAAGCATAGATGAATCCCGTCTAATTCAGTCAGAAATGATGAGCTGTATACGTCAGCTACCTAAAGGATTACAGAACGATGTAAAACTAATTGCTGCTGATATTTCGGACGATGAAATCTGCAAGAAAATTTATTCACAGTTTTTTGACTCTCTCAGCGAACTGAAAGAACAATATGGAACATGGCGGAATGTACAAGGGGAGGCACTATCAGAATTTATTGCGTTGTCCTTAGCTAACAAGCTCGCATTCAAGCGTGAACAGCATCTGCATTTTCAGAAGCACCAATGCACAGGCTTCGTTCTTCCTGTAATGAATGACGATAAGAATATCATCACAGTGAAAATCTTCCGCAATAACCTCATTGAAGGTAATGTAAAAGCAACTTTGGCTTCAATTGCAGGAGATATTGACAGAGAATATAACAAGGTGAGAGATGTTCTGAAAAATTTTCCTGTCATTAAAGCTGAAATAGCAGGAGGAAGCTAAATGAGGCTTGATAATAATGCGATTCTTTCTGACGTAAGAGAATGGCTTAAAGGCAGCGGAGTCGCAATCAGCCTGTATGAGGCTAAAGGCAGAAATAATGAATCAGGATCTGAAAAAACTGAAAGTCATCAGAAAAGCTGACCCCATCGCATATGGGTACTTGATCAGTGCAGACCGATTACTCCAGCAATTTTACACATAATAATGACAATCAAACACACGCAGTTTTTTGAGCCGGGGAGAAATGTCCTCAAATACACGCGCTGAGGGTGGAGAAGAGCACTTAGAGACACGAAGTGTCAAAGGGGACGGTTCGGGTTGACAACGTCTTTTTGTTGTCAACAGGAACCGTCCCCTTTGACATGCGCCGAGGGTGCAGAAGAGCATAGCGGGGTACGAACCGTGCACGGCACGAAGTGTCGACGGGGACGTTTCGCGGCGGCACCGTCTTTTTGGTGCCGGAGAGAAATGTCCCCAAAGACACGTTGCTGAGGGTGGAAAAGCTCACAGCGGGGGACGGACCGTGCACTGATGTTTCGGTCGGCTGATTCGCAGAACACCGATCAGCAATCACCCCAGTGGGTGTCGCGGGGATCATTTCTCTTCGGCAGCAAAAAGACGCTGCCTTCGCGAAACGACCCCTTGACACCTTCGCGCCGCTTCGCCGCAGCAGAACGATCGTTACCCTTCCGCGGTGGGTGCCGGGAGCTGCAAGCAGCTCAGTTGATAGT
>CAJOLN010000068.1 GCA_905235395.1 uncultured Synergistales bacterium | reverse complement strand
GCTCGTCATGTAATCGCATTGAAGACTGACACGAATATAGAATCAATTCACATATTCAGAGACCAGAACGGAAAACCATATGTATCACCAGAATATAATCTTGAATTCAGCATCTCTCACAGCGGAGAATATGCCGCACTCTCAATCGGAGATAAACCTAACGGCGTTGATGTCGAAAGATTGAATCGTGCATGTCATGACATATCTGAACGCTTCTTCACTCATGAAGAAAAAATGATTCTTGCAGGATTAAACGAAGAAGACTTCAGAAGAAAATTTTTATGCTATTGGACACTCAAAGAAAGTTATATGAAATGTACAGGAATGGATTTGATGAATGTGATTAAAAACGTGAACTGTGAAAATATTTCAGGAAGGAATTTCTTTATTGATGATTATGTTATCGGGGTATGCTCTGAAGATTTGCCTGATGAAATTCATGAAATAAAAATCCCGCTGACATGAAAATCAACGGGAAATTTTTTCGCACATTATTCGAGCTCTGCAGTTCCATCAGCGTAGAGGGTTATCTCGGATGTTTCAAGAAGATTAATCTTGTACCATGAGATTGAGCTTTCATCTTCAAATACTGCCTGAAGATCCCAGTACTTAGTTCTTCCTGACCCAAAACGCACTGTTACTGACTCCCCATTTTCAAGAATATCCGAGCCGAGTACATCTTCTTCCCAGTCATTGGTACTCGATGGACTGATGTTGATGACGTATATGTCGCGTCCAGTCTTGTTGACAAGAACAAAATCCTGTGCTCCCGCAAAAGCAACTCCTGCAACAGCTAACACAAACATTGCAACGAGCAACACACGAAACTTAATATTTCTCATGGAAAATACCTCCCGAAAAAATTTTCGCATATTATCGCACGCAATATTTATTGTGTAAATAATTGTCTGAACTTATTGAGCATGAGTATCAACGTTTACACTGAAGCCTTTCTGCCCTTCATGTATGATATAGCGATAAGGGCAAGTGCAGCAGCAATCAGGCAGATAGCTATCAATGGTCTGAATCGTAACCATGCAACCGCAATCACGACCAATGACCACGCAAATCCAAGCACAAAGCTGACGAACCCTGCACCAGCTCCTATGATAGTTCCAAGAAATGGAATCACATCAGCAATCACTGATAACGGTTTGAATATCAAATTAATCCCAAAGCACACGCATAATATTCCGACAATGCGAAGTACCCAAGCCATAAAAGTATTTTCACTTCTCGCGCTGTCGAACATGGCCCGCATTCCAACACTACCCATTGCAAGCCTGCTGAATGTGTAACCGTTTGATGCCCTGTAGTCCTCGAACGTATTTCTCAAGACCTGCGCAATAATCGATACGTCTGCGGGAGGTGTCTGCCTGAACGTAACGCGAACGTCTCCTATCTGCGGCGATGAAGGATTTCGTCCGATGTAAACCGTACTGCCTGACACTGTGATTAACTTTTTCAATGTCTCTGACTTTCTCACACGCACAATACCGGCCAATGAATTCATATCAACACTCTCAAGCGTCATAGGCTGTGCTCCTCCGATGCCATGCTTCAGAGAATCAGAAAGTGTATACGCTCCGAAGGTTACATTTTGTGCCCATACATTCATGTCTTCGATCTTCGCAATGATTGTGTTTTTATCTCTGTAAGATGAATCTTTGAAGTTCTGAGAATCGACTGGCTCATTTGTCCATTCAGAACGGTATGTGTATGTCGTTACTGTCTCTTCTCCTCCGCCGAGCTTCTTTCTTGTCTCTCTCCTCTCATGTTCGACCCACTGATAGTATTCGGCTTTGCGTTCAAGTTTTATCGCGTTCACACTCACTCCGAACAAATCATCACGAATAATATCTTTCGTGTCTGCTCTGCCCATTGCGTGAATCACTTTCCCTTCAAGTGACGGGTCTAACCTGCTGATGTTCTGCACATCTTGCGTGACGAGTTCCGCTTCACCGATTGCTCCCGCAGTCTTGAATGTGCGTTCCTCATTCCACCATAACAGCCATGTTCCTATTACGATAAGAATGATACCTGTTAATACTCCTCCGAATGACTCTCTGACCCTCTGAAACCAACTTTTAGATGTAGTTTCTGTATAAGCCAAATCAAACGACCTCCTTAAAACTAAATTTGTATTTAATTATCATATTTCAGAATGATTGAATCAACAAATGAATTTTTGTTCGTGAAAAAATTTTTTGATAGTTTGCTATGTTTTTGCAGAGAATAATGATTGCCGTAAATTTTTGATTTGCGTATAATAATTGCACTTTTCCCAATACAACTTAAATTCGCAGGGACGGTGAATCCTTTTTGAGAGAGTTACTGCTTGGTCTTGATATAGGTACTAGTGCATGTAAGGCAGCCGTGTTTCATGCCGATGGTGAAGTGATTGCGACAGAGAGCAAGAGTTATCCTGTATGCAGTCCTGAACGCGGATACATGGAACAAGACCCCAATGAATGGTGGAAGGCTGTATCTTTCTGCATGAGAAAAATATTCTCAGACAAGAACGTCTCGCCTCGTGAGATTGCATCAATAGGCATTGACGGACAAAGCTGGGCAGCAGTACCTGTTGACAAGAACGGGCAGTGTCTGTGTAACACTCCTCTATGGATGGACACGAGAGCAAAGGACTTATGCGCAGACATTAACAACTCAATCGGAGCGGTAAATATATTTTCAATTTCAGGAAATCCATTGAAGCCAGGCTACACGACTCCCAAAGTAATATGGTACAAGAAGAATCTTCATGAAGTATATTCACACACATATAAGATACTTCAAAGCAACGGATATATAGTGTACATGCTGACGGGGAAATTCACGCAGGACATCAGTCAGGGTTATGGCTGGCATTGTTTCGATATGCGTAAAGGAGTCTGGTCATATGATATGGCTCATGAACTCGGAATTGATACACGTCTTCTTCCTGAGATAGTTTCATGCGATAAGGTCGTTGGAGGCGTAACGAAATCTGCATCTCTTGAGACAGGACTAATCGAAGGTACACCAGTTATAGCCGGAGGACTCGATGCGGCATGCGGTACATTGGGAGCAGGAGTGATTCATGAGGGTGAAGTTCAGGAACAGGGTGGTCAGGCAGGCGGAATGAGTATATGCCTGAAAGATTATGCCGCTGATGAGAATTTGATTCTCAGCTTTCATGTTGTACCTGATAAATGGCTGCTTCAGGGCGGAACAACAGGAGGAGGCGGAGCAATGCGCTGGTTCATTGAGCAGTTCTGTACAGGCGAATCGAAACGCGAAGTATACGCTGAGATTAACGCACTTGCAGAGAAGATACCCGCAGGCAGTGAAGGCTTGATATTCCTTCCGTATATGTCAGGTGAAAGGACACCTATATGGGACGCTGATGCAAAAGGTGTGTTTTATGGAATCGATTTCTCAAAGACTAAGGGGCATTTCATACGTTCATGCATGGAAGGCACAGCGTATTCACTGAAACATAACCTAGAAACTGCCGAACATGCCGGAGCTGGAATATCAGAGCTGCGTTCAATGGGAGGAGCAGCGAACTCGCACTTATGGACACAGATTAAGTCAGACGTTACTGGAAAACGAATTGAAGTTCCTTCATCGGATACTGCAACAACATTTGGTGCTGCAATTCTTGCAGGTGTAGGAGCAGGAATATATTCGGGATATGACGATGCAGTAAAGAGGACAGTCAGGATTATGCGTGTCCATGAACCGAACAAAGCAAATGAGGAAGTGTACGCGAAGAATTATGAGACGTACATTGAGATATACAGGAATTTGAAACACATAATGAGGGGATAACATGAAAGCCGGAGTTTTACATGCACCTTTTGATTTGAGATATGAAGACTTTGAAACGCCTGAAGTATCAGCCGGAAAGGTCTTAGTGAAGGTTAAATACACGGGGATATGCGGTTCAGATATTCCGAGAGTGAACGGTGATGCTTGTCATTACTTTCCTAACATACTCGGTCATGAATTCTGCGGAACAGTCGCGGAAATCGGTGAAGGTGTTACTTCCCTCAAAGCAGGAGACAGAGTTGCAGGCATACCGTTAATTCCGTGCATGAAGTGCGAGGACTGCATGAAAGGAAATTATTCACTGTGCAGGCATTACAGCTTCATAGGTTCACGTGAATTCGGGAGCTTCGCCGAATACGTATGCGTCCCTGAACGTAACCTTGTGAAATTTGATGACACAGTACCATTTGAACAGGGAGCATTCTTTGAACCTTCAACCGTTGCGTTACATGGCCTTGAACGTGTGAATTATCAGGGAGGTCATTCGGTCGCAATACTTGGAGGCGGAACAATCGGAATGATGACGCTTCAATGGGCAAAAATTTTCGGTGCAAGGAATGCAGTTGTCTTTGACATCGTAGATGAACGTCTCGAACTCGCAAAGAGGTTAGGCGCGGACAACGTGATAGATACGAAAGATGAAGGCTTTATGCAGGCGGTATTAGACATAACGAACGGAAGAGGATTCGATTATGTTTACGAGACAGCCGGAAATACAATAACGATGAAAATGGCGTTTAAGTTAGCGGCTAATAAGGCTCAGGTATGCTTCATAGGTACACCAACCAGAGAACTTTCATTCAGTGTATCAGAATGGGAAAACATGAATCGCAAAGAATTCATTCTGACTGGGTCATGGATGTCATACTCTGCACCTTTTCCAGGCCATGAATGGGAAATGACTGCACATTACTTCGGGACAGGCGAACTTAAATTTGATGATTCGTTCATATATAAAATAGTCCCTTTGAGCAAAATTGCAGAAGCGTTTGAATGGTTCAAAGTACCCGGAACAGTGAAGGGTAAAATTCTGGTAGACTCGGAGGCATAAGCGGCCATGAAGAACCCATTATTCGCAATGATTGAACGTCGCAGAGAAGGATTCAAGATAGGCATTCCGTCATACTGTACTGCAAATGAACTCGCGATTGAGGCAGTTATGGAGCAGTCGAAGAGGTTTGCAGAACCAATAGTGATTGAGGGAACAGCGAATCAGATTAATCAGTTTGGCGGCTATACAGGAATGACACCGGCAGATTTCCGCGATTATGTTCATGGAATTGCAGACAGAATCAATTTTGAACATGACAAAATAATTCTGGGTGCAGATCATTTCGGGCCGTTAGTGTGGTCAGACCTTCCTGCTGATGAGGCCATGAATAACTCAAAGGAACTTCTGAGGCTTGCGATTCTTGCTGGGTTCACGAAGATACATCTTGATACGAGCATGAAGCTCAAAGGTGACCCAGAGAATGAACGACTGAGCAATGAAGTTGTTGCTGAAAGAGGAGTAATTCTTCTTGAGGAATGCGAGAAAGCATATCAGGAACTTCTGAAGACGAACCCCAATGCAATGCGTCCAGTGTACATAATCGGAAGTGAAGTTCCAATACCAGGAGGAGCACAGGAAGATGACGGAGGAATTCAGGTAACGAGGGTATCTGATTTTGAAGATACATTAAGCAGATACAAGCGCAAGTTCAAAGAGCATGGAATGTCAGATAAATGGCAAGACGTGATTGCGGTAGTAGTTCAGCCCGGAGTTGAATTTGGAGACAAGGACATTCATCAGTATGATAGGCATGCGGCAAGAGAATTATGCAATATATTGAAGGAATATCCTGATGTGATTTTAGAGGGACATTCAACGGACTATCAGCCTCCAAAGAAACTTCGTGAAATGGTTGAAGACGGAATTGCAATTTTGAAAGTAGGCCCTGCTTTAACGTTTGCATTGCGTGAAGGGCTATTCGCATTGAGCATGATTGAGAGGGAATTGATTCCAGAGAATAAGAGAGCGAATTTCATTGAGACTCTTGAACGTGTAATGCTTGAAAATCCATCGAACTGGCAGAAGCATTATCGCGGTTCAGATGAGGAGATGAGGCTCGCGAGAAAATACAGTTATTCGGACAGGTGCAGATACTATTTCAGCCTGCCGGAGATAAAAGCATCAATATCAAAGTTATTCTCGAACATCGACAGCGTAGAAGTTCCTGCGGGAATGCTCAGACAGTACATGCCTGTACAGTATCGTAAAGTCCGCGACGGATTGCTTGAGATGAAAGCGTCATCACTGGCAAAAGATTGCGTAGTTGAGATTGCAGAAGATTATAACTATGCCGTAAAACTTAATTACATCATCGGCGGCATATTTTAAATTATAAAGGGAGGTAAAACTTTAATGGGTATCATTGAGAAAATGAGACTTGACGGCAAGAAGGGTTTCATTACAGGTGCAGCACGAGGAATCGGCAAGTGCACAGCGAAGGCATTTGCAGAAGCAGGCGCAGACATTGCAATTGTGGATCTCGATATAGCAGAAGCAGAGAAGACAGCGAAAGAGATCGCAGGGGCAACAGGTCGTAAAGTCATCGCGATCAAGTGTGACGTAACGAGCGAAGCAGACGTTCAGGCAATGGTAGATAAAGTTGTTGCTGAACTCGGCGGTTTGGATTTCTGTCATGCGAATGCGGGAATCTGCATAAACGTTGCGGCAGATGAGATGAGCTATGCGCAGTGGAAGAAGAACATTGACGTGAACCTTAACAGCGTATTCCTCACGGACACGATCGCAGGAAAGTACATGCTTGCACATGGAGGCGGTTCAATCATCAATACAGCTTCAATGTCAGCACATATCGTGAATGTTCCTCAGCCTCAGTGCGCATACAACGCATCGAAGGCAGGAGTGATTCAGCTCACGAAGTCATTAGCAATTGAGTGGGCGAAGAAGGGTGTACGTGTGAACTCAATCAGTCCCGGCTACATCGGAACAGATTTAACGCTGAGTTCTGAGTTCCTGAAACCGTTAATCGCAAAATGGAATGAACTTGCACCAATGGGCAGACTCGGCAAACCCGAAGAGTTGGAGTCAATCTGCGTATACCTTGCTGGTGATACATCAACATTCACGACAGGTGCAGATTTCTGTCTTGACGGAGCTTTCACGTGCTTCTAGGATTCAATGTCCGGCTATGGGCATGAATAATATATTACACAAAAAGGAGAGTAGTTTCTCATGAAAAAATTCACAGCATTATTCGTTCTCGTTATGATCCTCGCGCTCCCCGTCTGCGCAATGGCCGCTGATACTGGCTCAACTGAAGGTATTCAGGCTACACCGGAATTCTATGCAAAGGCTGACCTGTCAGTCCTCAAGGGCAAGAAGTTGGGTGTTGCAATTCAGTCGCTTCAGAATGCTTACTGGGCAGGCGTTATGACAGCTCTTGAGGAAGTCCTCACGGCAGCTGGTGCAGAAGTAACAATCGTTGCATGCAAGGACAGTTCAGCAGAGCAGATCTCCCAGATAGAGAACTTCATATCATCAGGGTGCGATTTGATAATGGTGCATCCGTCAGACGCAAACGCCGTTGAAGACATCTGCGCTGAAGCACGCAATTTCGGAATCAAAGTTATGTGCTGGGATGACCCAATGACCAACACCGATGCAAACTGGATTCTCAATAATACGAATCTCGGAATCGCAATTGGTGAGCTTGCAGGAGATTTCATCAGCAAGCATTACAGCACTTCAAAGAAAGCTGAAGTAACAGTAATCGGCTATCCTCAGACAAAGATACTCCTTGAGCGTGAGAATGGAATCAAAATCGGTCTCAAGAATAAGGCTGACGGCAAATATGACATCGTAGCGGAACAGGCAGCTATCGAGGCCAACCTTGCACAGAACGCAATGGAGACAATTCTTCAGGCACATCCTGATTGCAGAGTCGTAACAGGTATCGGTGCAGGCGCAATGATCGGAGCAGATGAAGCACTTCAGATATTCACCGGCGGAAAGATTCCCGAAGATATGGGCGTGTTCACGACAGACGTAACGAAACAGCAGCTCGGACAGCTTGCAGACCCGACATATCCTGCAAAGGGAATAATCGGCTTCGAGGGTTCAGACGAGGATACCGGCAAGGCATGCGCGGCAATGTTCGCATTAATTCTTGAGGGCAAACTTGAAGCAAAGAACGTTTTCAGAGCAGTAGCACCAATCACTGAAGATAACGTAAGCAAGATCATCGCAGGAATGAAGTAAAGACAATTTGAAAATTTCAGGCTTCCCTGCAAGTTAGGGGGGCCTGTTTTTAGAGTAAGTAACAGGAGGTGTAAGAATGGCAGAAGACTATGTGCTTGAACTTGAGCATATACGCAAGGAATATCCCGGCGTTATCGCGTTGAAGGACGTTACATTACAGCTCAGGCGCGGTGAAATTCTCGGTCTCATAGGCGAGAACGGTGCAGGGAAATCCACACTCATCAAGTGCTGTTCAGGAGCAGTTATTCCTACAAGCGGAAGAATTCGCATTAAGAAGGAAGCTAACGGCGAAGTCAAAGAGTTTGAGAGAATGAGTCCTCAGCTTGCGGCAGAAAACGGAATCGCAATCATCTATCAGGAATTCAATAACGTAGGCGAGCTTTCAGCGGCAGAAAATATGTTCTTAGGCCGGCCAATTCTCAAAAAGAACGGCATCGTCATTGACCGCAAAGCAATGGAAGAAGAAGCGGCAAAGGCATTTGCACAGCTCAACATAAAGATTAACCCGCGAGAACTCGTGAAGAATCTTTCTGTAGGCTATCAGCAAATGATCGAAATCGCGAAGGCAATTCAGCAGAACGCACAAGTTCTCATAATGGACGAACCCAGCGCACCATTGACGACCAATGAAGTCGAAAGCATGTTCAAAATCGTTGAACTTCTGAAGTCAAGAGGGGTTTCGATAATCTACATTTCACACAGACTTGAAGAGATATTCAGACTGAGCGACAGAATCGAAGTCATTCGTGACGGTGAATATGT
>CAJOLN010000067.1 GCA_905235395.1 uncultured Synergistales bacterium | reverse complement strand
TGATATGGATATAACTGACCCTGACGGCAAACCAGTAACGTTGGTTTACGTGAGTGATGAGAGCGATGATTCAGATGATATTCTGCCGGAAGCAGAGCCAATAAGCGGAGACGGTGAGATAATTGCATCATCAGATGAGATTTACATTGAGACTTCATTCTCTGTTGAACCTGAAGAAGCACCAGCTATGATAACTTATACATTCAATGCTCCTTCGACAGGAATTTATGATTTTAAGTTTGCAGTCATTTCATATGACATAACTCAGGGTGAAGAACATGCATTCTTTGTTCTAATCTACGAAAACGTTCATGATAACGATATATTCACTACAAATTCGGGTTACGTTCTCGATGATACAGACTTCAGCCCCACTGCCTGATAAACTTCGCAACTAAACTCAACGATGAAGGAATACCGATAGAGTTTTGCGATGAATTTTACGACTGGGAAATTTATAAGGAACTCATAAGCAACCTGATTACGTCATATGAAACTGAATCAGATGACGGAGAAATCAAAAGCAGTGCGAATACAGGAAACGCAAGAATACAACCGCGAGTCGATAATATTCCGTTCAGTACGTTCTATCAATTCGGAGAGGGATATTACGCTGATTCAGGTTTTGATGCTCTTGGTGCTAATAATGCTTTTGAAAACATGCCCGCAGTTCCTTCCCCAGTCAATGGGCCTGCAATGTCATGCACACAGAAATTAACGGTGCATACGATTGAGAGTGAAGAAGATAATTTACGTGAGCAGGAAATGGAAGCAATGTCTACGTTCTCAATGGCCAGATACGCAGCAGGTCAGGAGCCTATAATTTTCACAAATGTAGGATTCGGAACGATGAAGAAAAATATTCTCGTTCGTTATGATGTGCTGGAGAATCAGCCGAGAGTTGTTGATGTGAATAATCTTAAACTTGCTGATTTCGCACTTGAACTTCTCAGAAAAGACGGAGCGAATAAGTTTCGCAGTGAGTTCGGAGATTACTTTGTCGGCGGCTACAGATGGGGAATGCGTTTCGAGGCTTTAATATCAATTACATTCGATCTCAACAGCGATTCAGAGTACAATCAGAGGAGAATTAATGAGGTCATCGATTTAGTGAAAGATACAATGAAGCTGGCAGCTAATAATCAGGATTATTCATCAAAGATAAATAAACTTGATTCAATTTCAAAAGAAACACTTGTAGGTGACGGCGGTGAAATCAAATTCATCAATAATATCAGCATTGAGACCATAACGCTCAACGGTTATAACCTTAATAAGGAAAGCGGGAATGCATCTTCTGTTCTCGGTAAACTTTCAGTTAATAGCGTCGCTGATACTCTCAAGGAGTTTGTGAATAACACAGTGCCTAAAGCGTTAAATTCTGACAGGAGCAATTTCAGCCCGTTAAAGATTACAATGATACGGTTCAGAGAAATTCCTTCAGCAAAACAGTACATTGATGAACGACTACCGAAAACTCAGAGTCATTTTGACACTGTGAGAGATTTCACAAAGTCTATTTTCATGGCCGCATGTTATCGCAATTCGCTTATGACAATACCAGCAGAACAAATCCTGCGCGGAAAAACTCAGACGGACGAATGGAATAGTCAGTTGCAAGGATTGCAGAATGAGATTATCCCAAGACTAAGAAGTCTGTGCGAAAATGAAAGCGATGTGAGCCGATACAAAAAACGTTTTGATGATCTGGCTGACAATTACCGTAAACTTATTGAACGCTACGTGTTTTACAGAATCTTAGTGAACGAGCAGATAAATCAATCCAGTGGCTGGAAAGAGCAGGAGGGAGCCAGAACATATTGGAGCAGAGGTTTCGGTATTGAGAATTACACGGTTAGCAAAACGGTACATGCTGATTATGGCACCAACAAACCGTATTATCTGTCTCATAAGGAAGGTGCAGGGCTTGATAAGCCTGAACAGGATATAACCCATACTCCTGGCAATAACTGGAGAATTGCCTGGTTTCAGTTCAAGATAATAGACACTAAGACAGACTTCGAGGATAAGAACTATCCTTCAGTCGGAAGGTACACTCTGAAAATACATTTTGACGGATATTTCGGGCGCAGAATGGAGTACGAGTTCTGGGACAAGATTGTATATATGCGGAAGGACAGATACCCGTTTGTAGGTCTGAAGGATTAAAGCGTGTAATCGCGCGTAAAAAATTTCACTGTGTAATATAATATTTCAATCACAATCATAATTTCAGATTCAAAAAGGGAAGGTGTTTCTTTCATGGGGGTACGTAAACCCGAAGACACAAGGAGCTTCGCATTATGTGCACACGGCGGAGCAGGTAAGACATCATTAGCTGAGGCCATGCTCTTCGATAACGGCAATATCACCCGAATGGGCAATGTTCAGAACGGCAACACAGTGAGCGATTTCCAGAGTGAAGAACAGAAACGTAATATCTCAATCAGCACATCACTGATCACTCTTGAACGTAAAGGAAAGACATTCTATGTTCTTGATGCACCAGGCTATGCGGATTTCACCGGCGAAATGAGCGCAGCAATTCGAGTTGCGGATACGGCAGTGATACTCGTGAGTTCAGTCGGAGGAATCGAAGTTCAGACATCAAAAGCATGGGAATATGCAGATCATCATAAAGCACCTGCGGCATTCGTAATCTCGAAAATGGACAGAGAGAATGCAGACTTTCAGAAGGTACTCGATGACATAAAGAGCCAGTTCTCACAGAATGCACTTCCTGTTATGCTCCCAATCGGAGCGGCAGATAAATTCACCGGTGTAGTTGATGTTCTCAAGGGCAAGGCGTACACCTACAAGCTAGACGGATCTGGAAAGTTCACAGAGGGCGATATACCTGCGGACATGTCAGACGATGCAGAGAGTGCAAAAGAGGCATTGGTTGAGGCAGCCGTTGAAATGGACGATGAACTCATGGAGAAATATCTTGAGGGTGAATCAATTTCTGATGCAGACCTATCACGCACACTGAAACAGGCAATCGCAAGTAAACGAATCATGCCGGTCTTCGCACTTTCATCGACAACAAATATCGGCGTTGTTCAGTTCATGGATTTCATTGCGGAATACTTCCCTTCACCCGCAGACATCGGTGCAGTTGAAGGCGTTGAACCCAAAGTTGATGCTCCGTTCTCTGCGTTATGCTTCAAGGTCATGGCAGATGCATTCGTAGGCAAGCTCTCATTCATTCGCGTGTATTCGGGAAAACTTTCATCTGAAGGAAGCAACATCTACAACGTGAACAAAGGCGAAGATGAACGCATAAGTTCATTCAAGATGATGATAGGCAAAGACGGAAAAGATGTTAAAGAGGTCATTGCAGGTGATATAGTTGCAATTCCGAAGTTGCAGAGTGCGCGTGTTGGTCATACTCTCGCGACTAAGGGAGGATTCAGCGGTCAGTTCTCAGCAATTGAATTCCCGAAGCCCGTATACAGTGTTGCAGTCATCGCGAAATCACGTGCGGATGAAGACAAACTCGGCAATGCAATATCACGAACACTTGAAGAGGATTGCAGCTTAACGTTCGAGAAGAATGCAGAGACACGCGATAATGTTCTGTCCGGAATGGGAGATATGCACATAGATATCGTGCTTGCGAAGATGAAAGAACGTTACGGTGTTGAACTCGACACTAGAACTCCTCAAGTCCCGTACCGCGAAACGATTCGGAAGATGTCTGAGGCTCAGGGCAAACATAAGAAGCAGTCAGGTGGACATGGCCAGTACGGAGATGTTTACATTCGTTATCGTCCATTGGAACGCGGAGAGGGCTTCAAATTCATTGATAGTGTTGTGGGAGGAGCAGTGCCTCGCAATTTCATTCCAGCAGTCGAAAAAGGTCTTAATGAGTACATGGCTTCAGGGCCTCTTGCGGGATTCCCTGTCGTGGATTTCAGTGCAGAGTTGTACTACGGATCGTATCATGATGTTGACAGCTCGGAAATGTCATTCAAGCTCGCCACGCGTCTCTCATTCAGAAAGGGAATCATGGACGCAAATCCTGTTCTCCTTGAGCCTGTGATGAATGTCGAGGTTACAGTTCC
Organism: uncultured Synergistales bacterium; assembly: GCA_905235395.1. Classification (GTDB taxonomy): domain Bacteria; phylum Synergistota; class Synergistia; order Synergistales; family Aminobacteriaceae; genus JAFUXM01. The sequence goes on along the minus strand of CAJOLN010000067.1, from coordinate 13,408 downwards.
AGAGAGATTCATGGGTGATGTCATGGGAGATTTCAACTCAAGACGCGGCCGCATTATGGGCATGGAGGGACACGGAAAGCTACAGGTCGTGAAGGCACAGTGTCCTTTAGCGGAGATGTTCAGGTACGCGATTATTCTTCGTTCAATGACATCTGGTGAAGGTTCATTCTCAATGGAATACTCACACTATGAGGAAGTTCCGGGAGATATTGCGAAGAAAGTTATTGCTGCTCACAAGAAGGAAGACGAAGAAGAAGAATAAGCTCAAAGAATCAAAAAGCCCTCCCGTTTTTGCAGGAGGGTTTTATTATGTCCGTTCACTGGAAAACATATCGTATCAAATATCGTATCACGAATATTAAACCGATTGCCGCAACTCCAAGCATACCGAAGAATATTACATCGCTGATGAATGATGAGCCTCCCTGATTCTGTTTCTGTGCATTCTCCGACTGCTTAGTCTTTATCTTTATGTCCTTCGTTATCGTCAGAATTCCTCGAATCTCATCACTTATCTTCACATAAAAAAATTTTTTTCCGGCTGTCTCTTTAATCTCCGCAACAGGGAACAAAGGCTCAATGTTATTCTCATCAAGATACTTCTTTACTAATGCACTTGTACCTTCACCCTCAATTGAGACTCCAACAATATCACCAGGTACAATTTCAGATGTTGCTTTTCCCTTCACTGGATCTATAACGGGCTTGCACATTATGAGCGTCCCTTCAAATACTCCGTCCTTCGAGGCTTCCTGTTTGTCTCGTTCTTCCTGCTCCTGTTTCTCACGTTCTTCTTTTTCAGCCTGCTGTTTTGCGAGTTCTGCAGGTGACGGTGGAAGAGGCTTAATGACTTTTGCGCGTTCAAGTTCTTTTCGTGCCATTGGTTCAGCATCAGTTGCCGCTGTGAATACGCACTGCGATACTTGCTCGAATGACCTTCGTATCATGCTCTCAAGCTGTTTGATTTTTACCTTCGTGTAATTCTCATACAGCTTCTTCTTCTCATCTACCGTCAGTATTCCTTTCAACTGAGTCTGAAACTTCTCTGCCATATCCTTATCGAGAGGCCCTAACTGCGGAAAGCGTTTAACGAAATTCCTCCAGTCCTTTGAAGGTTCAAGCAGTACTCCCCCTGAATACGGTGATGCAAGCCAGAAAACTTGAAAAACTGTTCGCCCTGTCTTGCCCTCAAATATATTGCAAAATGCTCCTCCCATATTGCCGCGACTCGGAATGAATGTTGATTTTATCGCAAGAAATTCAGGTGTGTCATTCTTAGGGGCTTCAACAGGTTCAGGTGCAGGTTCTTTTTTCTTAGTTGCTTCTGCTATGTCATTTACATCTAAGAATTTAATCTCATCAGGCATGATTCTTCTTTACCTTACTGAATAGCTCTTTGAACTCCACGATTTGCCTCGCGGAATCTCTCCTGAAATTAATTCTAAGTAACGGCTCATACATTCCGGGCATCGTCTTGATGAAGAAGTATTTTCGATTTCAAATTCTTTTTTGCATTCAAGGCATCTGAACTTGGCCATGATTTTGATTCCTCCATGAGAAAAAAATGAATCGGTATATAAAGTTTATGTGTGTGAAATTATCTGCATTATAGCCGTTAAAAACTTTCAATGCAAACCAACAGAATTAAGCCTGAAAATTTTTCATAAGTTACGCAATTTTTTTTGTGAGAAATTATTTATAATACATACAATCCAGTACGAACATGAAAATTCATTTTTGGGAGGCAGTTTTTCCTGTGAACGTTAAGCCAAAAAAACTTCTTTTCATTCTCTTCATTCTTATATTATCATCAAACGTGTCTCTTGCGTCTGATGTCTATAACATTGCGCCCTCATATCAGCCTCCGTATTCAGCAGGAGCAGTGAGATATGATGTTCTTGTTTCAGCACTGAATGAAGTGAATCAGATTCGCAGGTTAATAGGTGTGCCTGACGTGACCCTTAACAGCGACTACACCAGCAAAGCCCAGCACGGTGCAGTTCTTCTTGATATCATAGACACGCTCACGCATACTCCTGGAAAGCCTTCAAATATGAATCAGGAATTTTATTCGCTGGCCTATAATGCGACAACACACAGCAACATAGCATACAGTTCAGTGATAAGAAACGGAGAAAAATCCGGCAGAGTAGATCTAACGGAGACGATAAGGGACTATATGGACGATTCAGACGCATACAACATATCTGTACTGGGTCATAGAAGGTGGCTCATGAATCCGAGACTGAAATATATAGGCTTCGGAATAAGTGAGAGGCGCGGCTATGCATCGGCGTATGTGATTGAGGATTTCGGAAAGTCAGGCTCATTAACAAGAAATGAATATGAGCAATATTTACGCTGGCTGAAATGGCCCGTCAATTATGAATTTATATCCTGGCCCGTCAATCGCACTCCTCACCCGCTGAAATATTTTGATTCACAAACTGCGTGGTCTGTAACGCTCAACAGTGAAATTTTTGATGAATGCAAAATTGATTCAGTGAACGTAAGGTTAATGCGTATCAGTGACGGACGTATATGGAATTTCAGCAAGACGCAGAGCGATGGATACTTCACGATAGCAGACACAAAAGTTGCGTATGACCAGTGCATAATTTTCCGGCCTATGAATGTCTCAGGCTATGGTCATTATGAATCGTGGCGAGTAGATATTACGGGTCTGAATCGTAAGAATCATCATGGAGAGGCGAACATAACATACAATGTAACATTCATAAACTAGGAATCCCTCGCGTGAAGTAATGTGCGCGTTGGAAAATAAATAATTTTTTCAGGAGGTATTAATCTTTATGAAGAAGTTTGCAGTATTATTAGCAGCAGTAGTTCTCGCAGTTTTCGCAGTATCAGCTTTCGCGGCAACAGATGTACTTGTTGGAGCATGCATCTACAAGTTCGATGATACGTTCATGACAGGTGTACGTAATGCAATGCGTGCAGAGATGGAGAAGCAGGGCGGCGAGCTTGAGATAGTGGACTCACAGAACAGACAGCCCACACAGAATGACCAGGTTGATGCGTACATTTCAAAAGGCGCAAATGCACTCATCGTGAATCCTGTTGACAGAACAGCAGCACAGCCCCTCATGGAGAAGGCAAAGGCAGAAGGTCTTCCGATAGTGTTCGTGAACCGTGAACCATATGCAGAAGTCATGAACGCATACGGCAAAATTTGGTACGTCGGAGCAAAGGCAGAGGAGTCAGGCACACAGTCAGGTCAGATTATCGCAGATTACTTCAAGACACATCCAGAAGCCGACAAGAACAAAGACAAAAAGATTCAGTACATCATGCTTCGCGGTGAGCAGGGACATCAGGACGCAACACTCAGAACAGAGTACTCAACGAAGGCAATGAAAGACGCAGGATTTGAGATCGTTGAACTCGGAAGCGATACAGCAAACTGGGACAAAGTTCAGGCGACCGACAAGATGAAGGGATTCATTTCAGCAGTAGGAATCGATAACATTGAAGCAGTCTTAGCGAACAATGACGATATGGCACTCGGAGCAATCGAGGCACTGAAGGCTGAAGGCTACAACATGGGCGATAAGTCAAAGTACATTCCTGTCGTCGGAGTTGACGCAACAGCACCAGCACTTGAGGCAATGAGCAAGGGTGAGATGCTCGGCACAGTTCTGAATGACGCAGACAACCAGGGCTTCGCGGCAGTACGTGTAGCAGTAGTAGCGGCGGAGGGCAAATCAGTTACAGAAAAGTCAATCGGATACAAGATCACTGACGGAAAATATATCTGGATACCGTACAGACCAGTTACCGTTGAGAATTACAAAAACTACATGAAGTAGAGAAGTGAAGAAATAATCATGCCCCCGTTGAAATCGGCGGGGGTTTTTATTGCTAAGAGGTGATTTTTCTTGCGTAAAATTTTTATGACAGCATTAATTACAGTTCTTACTTTAGTATCATGTTCATACGCTGAAGAAATCAAAATAGGTTCATGCATTTACAGATTCAATGATGCCTTCATGCTCAGGTTCAGGAACGCAATGACCGAAGAGAGCACGAAAGAAGGAGCATTAATCACAATGGCAGACGGACGTGATGACCAGAACGTACAGAACGAACAGATAGATGAATTCATAGCTAACGGTGTGAATGTCCTTATAGTGAATACAGTTGACCGAATGTCATCACAGTCAATCATCGATAAGGCAAAAGCGAAAAATATTCCTGTAGTATTCATCAACAGAGAACCGTTACCCGAAACGCTTGCGTCATATGAGAAGGCATATTACGTAGGAGCAAAGGCAGAAGATTCCGGCGTAATGGCTGGTGAACTTATTGCTGAATATTTCAAATCACACCCTGAAGCTGATAAGAATAAAGACGGCAAATTACAGTTCATACTGCTGAAGGGTCAGAATGGACATCAGGATATGATATTACGTTCAAAGTATTCTGTTGAAGCGATTCGCAATGCCGGGTTGAACCTGTTGAACTCGCGAGCGCAATCGCAAACTGGGATAAACTTGAGGCCATGAAGATAATGAACGGTTTTGTAATGTCAATCGGTGCAGAGAACATTGAAGCAGTTATCGCGAATAATGATGAAATGGCTTTAGGTGCAGTAGAGGCATTGAAGATAGTCGATTACAACAAGGGAGATGCAGCTATGTATGTTCCTGTTGTTGGAGTTGATGCGAATGCTTCAGCACTTCATGCAATGGAGAACGGCGAAATACTTGGTACAGTTCTGAATGATGCAGACGGTCAGGGAACAGCGGCAGTGAAACTTGCAGTTGCTCTCGCATCAGGAAAGGCAATCAACAAGGATACAGTTGGGTATGAGATTACGGATAACAAATATATCTGGATACCCTATCAGAAAGTAACAAAGTAAACGAGGTGAGTTAATTGGGCGAATACTTGCTTGAAATGAAGAACATCACGAAGACATTTCCAGGTGTAAAGGCACTCGATAACGTTCAGCTTAACGTGAGGGCAGGTACAGTTCATGCTCTAATGGGAGAGAACGGAGCAGGAAAATCTACGCTTATGAAATGTCTGTTCGGGATATACAACCCTGACGGAGGAGAAATTTATCTCGAAGGCAAGAAGACAAATATTCATTCTGCACGTCAGGCAATGGATAACGGAATCGCAATGGTACATCAGGAATTGCACCCGATAAGATATCGTTCAGTTATGGAGAACGTGTACTTAGGGAGATTTCCTGGCCATATGGGAGTCGTTGACCATAAATCCATGTACGATAAGACGAAGGCACTCTTTGATGATTTGGAGCTTGATGTTGATCCATTGGCTCTCGCAGGTGAACAGTCAGCGGCAATATTGCAGATGATGGAAATTGCACGAGCAGTAGACATGAAGGCCAAGATAATAATTCTTGATGAGCCTACATCATCATTATCTGACCGTGAAGTCGAACATCTCTTCAAGATAATCAATCGTCTTCGTAAGCAGGGAGTTGCATTCATCTACATATCGCACAAGATGAAAGAGATTCTTGAAATTTCCGATGAAGTTACGATAATGCGTGACGGAACTTATGTAGGGACATGGCCTGTCGTGAACAAGGAAACAGGAGAGAAGCTCACGAATGAATTCATAATCCGTCAAATGGTCGGACGAGAAATGACAAATCAGTTCCCGCCGCGAACAGGCAAACCAAGCAGTGAAGTTGTGCTTAAAGTTGAGAATGTATGTTCACCTCTGAAGAAATCATTTCAGAATGTCAGCTTTGAACTTCACAAACAGGAAATACTCGGCATTGGTGGTCTTGTTGGTGCACAGAGAACGGAATTTGTTGAAGCGTTATTCGGTCTGAGGAGCATAGCATCAGGAGAGATATTGCTGAACGGTGCAAGGTATGCGTCAAAGTCTCCGGGCTTTGCGAAGTCGAAAGGTCTTGCATTGCTCACTGAAGAACGAAGAGCGACGGGCATATTCGGAATACTTCCCATACTTGAGAATACAGTCATTGCGAATCAGAGGCATTATGCACATCTTGGAGTACTCAACGACAGAAAGCGAATGGCAGATGCAGATGTTGAATGCAAGAAGCTCAACGTAAAGACCCCTTCACTTGCGACATTGATTCAGAATCTTTCAGGCGGAAATCAGCAGAAGGTTCTGATTGCACGCTGGCTCCTCACGAACTCGGACATTCTCATTCTCGATGAACCAACACGAGGAATTGACGTAGGAGCGAAGTATGAAATCTACAACATCATGCTTGAACAGATTGCACAAGGAAAATCTATCATCATGATTTCGTCAGAGATGCCTGAACTTATGGGAATGTCAGACAGAATCATGGTAATGTGCGAGGGAAGGGTAACAGGATTCCTGAACAAAGGCGAATACACGCAGGAAAAGATTATGGCATTCGCTACACAGTTTGCGGGCCACAATACAGCAGCATAAAGGAGAAAAGAAATCATGGCAGAAAATGTAACAACACGTTCACGCTCGAAATTGTTCACAGTGTCGGGAATAGTAATTCTCATTATCGGCATTGTACTTTACTTCATGAAAGATCCAATGGGACTGAGGAGAATATATGATCTTCCCAACTTCCTCATCATTATTGGTCTTTGTTCCATTCTCAGCGGATTCATGTCGAAGGGTAAACCTGATGATGTGTTAGAACTTTCGGGGAAGGCATTTGGAGAATTCCTCACGAACAATGCAATTCTTCTCGCAATGTTAGTTCTCGTTATCGTAATTTGTATCCTTCAGCCGAGATTCATGCAGATCAGAGTTGCGCTTGATATTCTCACGCAGTCATCAACGAAGCTCATTATGGCATTGGGAATTTGTTTTGCATTATTGATTGCAGGTACAGACCTCAGTGCGGGACGTATGGTAGGACTTGCGGCAGTAGTGAGTGCGTCAATGATGCAGACAGCGACATACGCAAACCGTTTCTTCCCTGATCTTCCTCAAGTGTCAGTATGGATTCCAATAGTTGCGGCTATCATTGCGTGTATGATTTTCGGTGCGCTGAATGGATTCCTTGTTGCGAAATTTGAAATGCATCCATTCATTGCGACTCTTGCAACGCAGGTTATCATCTACGGAGCATGCTCACTGTATTTCGATATGCCTCCAAACAACTCACAGCCTATCGGAGGAATTCGTCCAGACTTTGCGCAGATAGGACAGATGAGATTGTTCAGCGGAATCTATCAGGGTTTTCCTGGAATAAGCATTCTGATTCCGATTTCATTAGTTATCTGTGCAATCATATGGTTCATACTCAACAAGACAGTGTTCGGTAAGAACGTGTATGCAATCGGCGGCAACAGAGAGGCGGCAGTAGTTGCAGGTATCAATGTGTTCCGCAACATAATGTTCATCTTCATACTTGCGTCATTCCTTTACGGCATTGCAGGAGTACTTGAGGCGGCACGTACAGCAGGAGCGACAAACAATTACGGCAATGGTTACGAGACGGATGCAATAGCGGCGTGCGTTGTCGGAGGAGTATCAATGAGCGGAGGTATTGGTAAAGTTGGCGGAATCGTCATGGGTGTTCTGATATTCACGGTCATTCAGTACGGTTTGCAGTTCATCAACGTATCTCCAATGTGGCAGCAAGTCATCAAGGGTGTAATCATAGCGGTTGCAGTTGCGATTGACCTTACGAAGTACCGCAAGAAATAATCTGAAAAATATACGAACCTCTCTCAATGATGAGGGAGGTTTTTTTATTTCACGCAAAAAAGGAGTGAATATCATGTGCAGGAAATTGATGATTGTAATATTTATTCTGGCGGCATTTGTATTGCCAGCATTTGGTGCAGATAAGAATGCAGAACTTGTACGCGCCGCATTCAATGGTGATTATAAGACTGTTGAGGCATTACTGAAGGCAGGAGCAGACGTTAACGCTAAGATACCTGTAGAAAAGTGGGGTACGAAAGGCTGGAGTGCGGTCATGTTCGCAGAATTTCTCGGAAACACTAAGACGGTATCTATCCTTCGGAAAGCTGGTGCTGCTGACAAACTAACCCAAGCACAGCGTAAGCAATACACAGATTTTTTGCAGAAGAAATAGAATTCAGAATGTTTAAAGGCATATCTCATAACAGGATATGCTCTCTTTTTTCATATCTTCACAATAAGAACGTTAAGACCCAAAATGTTTTTGTACTGCACGTATTTTGAAATCCCAAACGCAAGACGAATCCCAATATGATACTGAACATCTTTTGCAGAGTTTAAAAAATCCTGTCCGCTCTCAGAAATTTTCATAGCATCAGAAGGATTGAACGGCCTGCAATTATCTCTCAATCGCAATGTCACTTCTCCATTCCTGCACATAACCTTTATATCCGCACTGTACCCGCTGTTCGGATCAGAACCAAAACCATGAGTTACAACGTTACCTGCCATTTCTTCCATAGCAAGACCTGATAAAGCAGATCTATGTTTATCAATGCCCCTGCTTATGCAAAATTCTTCTATCCTGCATGCAATATCAGATACTTCTGAAAGTTTTTTAACCGTGATGTCTAAATATTCGTCCTCGTGTCCGCCAAATTTATCGGGCAGTGCTATAAGGTCTTCCATTCTCAAAGGAAATCGTTTCCTGTCTTTGACGGCAAAAATAATGATTATTATCACACAGATAACGCCGTTCAAAATATTTGCCACGTATAAGCCATTCATCTTCATAAACGGAATTAACAACATGGAACATATCACGACACCGAGCATTCCGTCGAATAATGGCAATATTATAGATAATAATTTTTTCTCCATGATCTGAGCATAGCACGCAAATGTTAATGCTATTACTGATAACGGCATGCATAACGGAAGTAATCTTAAACCCATAACCGTCATGTCATAAACAGGTTCTGACGAGTCCTGAAAGAAAAGCCTCGTTAAAGGTTCTGCTAATACGATAATAAAAACTACTACGAATGATATTATCAGCAGACCATAACGTACAGATACCCTAATAATATCTGTAGTCGAAACTCTGTCTTCATCACCCACGCTTATGCTCAACAGCATACGTGTAACTGCCATCATTCCGAAAGGTATAGTCCAGAAAATTGCCATAACGGAATTAGACGCGGCAAATGATGAAAGCCCTACACTTCCTACATATTCAAGCATCATGAAATTCACAATGAAGCATCGGAACATCTCTGCACATCTCGAAAGAGACCCGGAATATCCCAAACGCATAATATTTTTCGACTCATGCCATTTAAGTCCGCGCAAAGAAATTTTTATTTCAGACTTCCCTCTGATGTAATAAGCCGCCATAACCGCAAAAAATATCCAGTAAGAAAATGATGATCCTAACGCTAAACCGAACGTTCCAAGTTTCATTACTACGAGGAACAAATAATTCATTAAAGTGTTGGAAGCGATACAGCATATACATGAAAACATTGTTAATCTTGTCTGGTTCTCAAGTGAAAGAAATGCAAAAAGCTGTTGCCCCAATACTAAGGCAGGAATACCCAGAGACTGACCCAGCAAATATTCATTGAAAGCCTCAAGTTCTTCAGCTTCTCCAATCATGAAACTGGTTACATTAAATCTCACTAACAATATTATCATCGCGGCAATCAGTACCGAGATTATTCCTGATAAACCTAAATCTACATTGAAGACGTTATTTAATTCTTGTCTTTGATTTTTCCCTAAGTACTTGCCGTATAAAATCTGTGAACCGCTTACTAACATTATGCTTATTGCATAGAGAAAATGATTCAACGGATTAAATAAGCCTATAGCACTCATAGCAGTAAGACCAATTATATTACTCGCAAATATTCCGTCTATAATTCCATTGAGCGAATTCACTATTAGCAATAAAATCTGATACGGAAGCAAACGTATAAACTGCCTCTTGCTTAAATGATAACCTGCTTCAGAATGTTCACTGACATACGATTTCATGTTGGACTACCTCGATTTGACATGCATATATTGTATTTTTGTTTTATATCTTAGAGGCTAATCTTTGTCAAGAAAGTACTACACTGCATTGTATAGTCATATATCATGTCTGTATAATTGAATAACTTTCCAGAAACAGAGAAATCTAAAAGGAGGCTGCATAATGATAAATGAAATGTATGAAGTATTCGGAAAAATTTTCGGAGCAGACAGCAATACCGAAGCATTTTTCTCACCTGGCCGCGTGAATCTCATCGGTGAACACACAGATCATGAAGGCGGTTATGTTTTCCCATGTGCAATAACATTCGGGATATACGCACTCGCACGGAGAAGACCAGGCAATACATTACGAATGTACTCAATGAACTTCGATTCTGAATCCGATTCTGCATTTGAGATTGCATTCGATGATGTTCACGAAAAACTGACGGGTTCACGTTCATGGGTAAATTATCCTTTGGGAATCGTGAGCATACTCAGGAAACACGGATATGAATTCAATTCGGGAGTTGATATTCTCTACAAAGGAAATCTTCCTGACGGTGCTGGACTTTCATCTTCTGCGGCAATTGAGGTTCTCACAACTAAAATCTTCGGTGAGTTACTTAGCTTCGATATTGACGGAGTGAAGGCAGCATTATATTCACAGGAAGCCGAGAATAATTTTGTCGGAATGCACTGCGGAATCATGGATCAATTCGCCGTAAGCATGGGCAAAAAGAATCACGCAGTGCTTTTGAACTGTTCAACACTCGATTATTCATATGTCCCGCTGGAACTTGGCGATCACAGAATCGTTATCACAAACTCAAATGTCCCTCATTCACTCGTAGGAAGCGAATACAACTTACGCCGTCAGCAGTGTGAAGAGGCCCTCGCCGACCTTAAGAAAGTCAGGGAAATTTCATGCCTCTGTGATTTATCAGTTACAGGACTCGATGAAGTTTCATACGCCGTAAGAGAACCTGTTAATTTACGCCGTGCCTTTCACGCAGTCAGTGAGAACGAGCGCACTTTAAGAGCAACTCATGAACTCAAAGACGGAGACCTGCCCATGTTCGGACTTCTGGTTAATGCCTCTCACGTATCACTAAGAGACAATTACGCTGTGACTGTGCCGGAGCTTGATATTCTCGCGAGGCTTGCGTGGGATTTTCCAGGAGTATTAGGCTCACGAATGACAGGAGGAGGTTTCGGAGGATGTACTGTGAGTATCGTGAAGAATGACGCGATTGATGATTTCATTCGCAGTGTCGGAAGTGAATATACACGCATGACAGGAAGGACTGCGAACTTCTACACGGTTGATACTTCAGACGGAGCAGGAAGAATATAATTTATGCGGGAGTCATATTAGGCTCCCGAAAATTTATCTGTCGTATTTCCAGAGACCTATTGCAGGTTTACCCACAAAATAGATTTCTTCTCCGTCATCTAAAATGTTCCAGCCTTCTTTGAGTTTGAAGGGGTCATATCGTTTCGTAATCTCGTCATAATCTGCCCACTTGTAACCTACGCTTTCAATTTCTTCTTTGCTCATCAATTCGGGTTTTGTTGCGTAAGTTATCGTGAATCTTCCCTCACTTGATCCCTGCATCAAATGTGCCGCACTCATAAGCCTGCCTTCAAATACTCCCTTGCGGTACAAATCGAGAATGTAAGGTGTACCCTTGTAGCCGTACTTGCGTGTCATCGAATCCATTTCATCATTTTCTCCGAATGCACGTATGCCAGGCCCAAGAACAATTAATTCTCCTCCGTCATCGACAATCATTCGTGTACGATAAACGCCCTTATTGCCAACCCATGTAGTTTTGAGTTCTGTAGGCTCAAGATACGTTACAACTTTCTTTGCGCGTCTGTTCAGATGAATTATATTTAGCTTTTGTGAAAGTGCTGCTGCCATTTCAAATGGTTTTCGAGACTGACCGATATATAATCCTCTGAGCGTTACATCTTCACCTTCTGCTGTCGTTACAGTCTGAATGTATACCAATGGAATTTTTCCGTCTATGAAGTGCTGCTGTGCATAATCGTATGCTTTTCTTGCTGGACTGTCCCTTTCACCTAATGCCTTTTCGAGTCCGCAGATTGCACTCAACATATGAGATTTGTTTATCATCTCACGCCCGCCTGTACCAACAAAAATATTCTTGGAGTAATTCGCCATTCCCACTACCTCGTGAGGCACTACCTGACCAACAGAGAGAATCAAATCATATCCTCCGTCAATTAGAAGATGATTCACTTCAACGTCAATCTGTTCATGGAATAATCCGTTGCTTATCTCAGCGCATACTTCAGCAGGAACATAACCTAATCTCACTGTATCTGTCTGCCAGTGATGTATTATGATTCGGTCTTCTGGTACTACATAACCGAAGAACATTCTCATCTCTTCTTTGCTCATCGGCATATGAGTTCCCAATGCAGGCATTACATCTACATGAACATCTGCGAGCTTACGATAGAGAATCTGCGTTATGATTCCCGCATACGAATAGCAGCGTGTATAGTCAGGTGGGATAATCAAAACCTTCTTGAGATTTGAATACTGCGCAAGGAGTTCATCAAGCATACCTTCGAGCTGTACTCGTGATATTCCGTTTGATTCTTCCGTCAGAAACAGTTCATTCATTTTTAATCCCTCCTATCGTATCAGCAACAATCTTTCTGTAACTTTCAACCATTATTCCAATATCAAGACCTACTGATACACTATCAACACCCATTGAGAAATATTCATTAGCTTTTTGTGAATTGTCGCAGTAAATCATAACGAACTTTCCGCATGAATGGCACGCATTGATGATTCTCCTGAGTGCAGAAAGAAATTCAGGCTTCGTGAATTGGGCTGATATTCCCATTGCTGTTGATAAATCATACGGCCCTATGAATATTCCTGCAACACTTTCAACTGATACAACATCTTCAATATCATTGAGGCATTCAACCGTTTCACATTGAGGTATGATGAGCGTCTCCTCATTTGAAATCCTGAACCAGTCTTCTAAACTTCCGCCCATGTCGAAGCCAAAGACATTAGCCCTTTGACCTGCAACACCACGTTCACCAATAGGCTGATATTTTCCGTACTTCACGATTTCCTTCACGTCTTCAACGGTCTTAACCTGCGGAATGATTATGCCCTTTGCACCAACATCAAGCGTCTTCAATATTGCAGCTCTTGATATTTCTTTCACTCTCACAAGAGGAGTAAGTCCTCGACGTTCTGCCGCACAAATATATTCACCGACACTTTCAGCTTCAAACGGGCCATGTTCAGTGTCAATAACAACGTAATCGAGGCCAGTCAAACCTAAACTTTCAATGACGGCTGTACTTCCGCACTCAAAGAATGTGCCTAATGTTTTTTCTTTGCGTTCTAATTTTTCTTTCAGCTTATTCTTCATCATTTTCCCCCCTAAAGAAAGAGGGCCGAAGTTTTTTCCCCGACCCTCTAGTTTTTCAT
>CAJOLN010000066.1 GCA_905235395.1 uncultured Synergistales bacterium | reverse complement strand
ATATGAAGGAAATGACAACAGGAATAGCAACAGCAAAAATTTTTTTATGCGCATTAATACATATCTCACTCCTGATTCAAATATTTTATGAGGCTCATTATTATTTCCGAAAGTTTTTCTGATGCCCTCTTCGATTCATCAAGAACTTCCTGCACAGTTAATCTCTTCTCCGCCTGAATCCCTGCGGCCATGTTTGTAGCACAAGAGAGCACAGCTATTCTAATTCCCATAGCATTAGCCGCAATAACTTCCGGAACTGTAGACATTCCTGCGAGATCTGCACCTAACATACCTGCCATACGAATCTCCGAAGGTGTCTCGAATGACGGCCCTGAGAACGCTGCGTACACTCCCTGTTTCAATCCCATTGATGAAAGTACGTTCAGCATCTTTTTATCATAGGCGTTGGTCATATCTGGAAATCTTTCGTTCCATTTTGATTCGTTAGGGCCTATTAACGGGTTTGTTCCCATTAAATTGATATGGTCTTTCACTGCGATAATCTCTCCAGCATGATAATTCTCATTGATTGCTCCCGATGCATTCGTTATGATTATCTCCTTCACTCCAAGCATACCCATTACCCTCACGGGAAATATTACAGCCTTCATTGAATGTCCCTCATAGTAATGAAATCTTCCCTGAAGCATAATGACATTACGGCCTTCAATTGTTCCTAAGATTATCTTTCCTTCATGGCTAGGTGCTGAATGTTTCGGCCAGTTTGGAATTTTCGTTGTGTCTATCGTTATGCCGTCCTGAATTATATCTGCGATATTTCCTAACCCAGAACCTAATATTATTGCAGTCTGAGGATTTGATTTGATGATTTGCTTTATGTACTGTGATGATTCTTCTGCGTCTGAGTAATTATATTCGGACATTTGAATTAGTTCACCTCTTGGAATTATTCTAGCATAGCCTGTTGAAAGCTGACTGCATGATACAATTACAAGCAATACTGAAATTTTTTGAGAAGGAAAATGATTCATGATGAGTGAGAAACAGGACAGAGCAGTAGAACTCAAGAACAGAACAGGAGATGCGCATTACAATTGCTGTCAGGCAGTAGCGTGTGTATTTGCAGAAGAAGCAGGAATGAATGAAGATACACTGCGTAAACTCGGTGCAGGGTTCGGTCTCGGTATGGGAACAATGGAAGCTACGTGCGGAGCATTATGCGGTGCAGAAATGATTCTGGGACTCATGAAGTATAACGGCAAACCGATTCGCAAAGACGCATCTGAACTTCACAATGCATTCAAGGAAAAGTGCGGAGGGGTTACGATATGCAAAGACATAAAAGGAGTTGCAACAGGAAAAGTATTATGCTCATGTGATGACTGCGTTCGCGTAATGCGGTATCACTTCTTGAAGAAAGAATTTGATAGTGAATAATAAATGCGGGGATATATAAATCACGATACCCTGCTTTTGTTATTGCTGTGATAATGTGATAAAATATTAAAAATAATTTTAATTTGATAAATGAAAAGGAGCTTGACTACAAATAAAATGGATGATATAATGTCCAGTCCAGTCCATAATTATACCCACATATAACCAGAAAAAAATGCTTCTTGAAGCAATAAACAGCGTATTGAAACAGAGCCAGAAGAGTCTTGAAGTGCTTGTATTTGATGACGGATCTACAGATGGCACTGATGAGCTGATGAAGACAGTAACAGATGAACGCGTCATATACCACAGGAGCGAGAAGAATGTTGGCGGAGGCCGCAGGTGGGGACTGAAGAAAGCACGAGGAAAATACATCACATTTCTTGATCATGATGATTATTACACTGATTATGATTTCTTTGCAAAAGCCATAAAAATTTTTGAAGATCATGAAAATGATTCTGGAGATCCTATTGTTATGGTATGTGCAAATGCATTGAGAGTTGATACACGTGATCATACTTCCATACCGTCAGACATAGGCTGTCCTGGAAGAGTCAAAGGAATTGATTTTCTTCTCAAACCTCATGAGTATCATAAACCTCTTTCAGTTTTTCCTACAGTGTTCAAAGCTGAGACGTTGAAACAAATAGATTTTGAGAAATATAGTACTGGTGATATTCATTTGTACATGCTTACAGCTATGATTGGTGATGCATGGTTCATGGCAGATACTATAGGAGTATACAGGATACATGGTGAAAATGAAAGTTTTGGCGTAAAAAATAATCCTGAATATGACAAGAGGCGTTATCCTGCCAGAAAAAAAAGTATGCAAACATGGAACTTCATACGAGATTATCTTTACGGAAAAGCTAAAAAGAGGATTGTTGATGACTGGTACATAGACAGAATGACATTAATCACATGGTTTTCTGCTCTCTCGAGTCATGGTTTTAATGACAGAATAAATTTTTGGATCACTATGCTTAACGCTTCAGGATTCATGCCAAAGTTATGGGTTATGCTTCCATTGAAACTGACAGTCAGATTCATTAGGTCTCAGTTGCGGAAGATAACACCATTGCGAAGACTGTATAAGAAAATAAAATACGGAGATTCACATCACGGAGAATATTAGCGTTTACGTCCAGGCGGCTTTGTGATAATCTTCTGCCACAATGAAATATATTGTTCGTGCAGAAACGAAGGGTAATCAGTATCAAGTGAAGGACGTACCCATTTGAATACATCAGAACGTCCTGAAAGATAGCGTTTGAGGGCCGCAGGAGTATCATCATCAATCATAGTTATGATTCCCTTTGAGCGATTCGATTCAAGATATTCACGAAGCCCCGAAAAATTTCCTTTCATCCATTGTTCTAATTGCTCCGGCTTATCAACTTTACACCCTGCCGCCTGCAATAATATTCCAGATGAACCGCTCATGTCGCAGATTGTCGAATCCCTGAGAACCTGACCAACGAGCACGGAACTTGATAGTCTCGCCTGAAATTCTGCAAGCCTCCTCTGATAGTATGTGTAATTCTGAGAATCCCATTCTGATAATGCAGTTAAAACACGCTGTGCGACAAATGGAATCACTGAAGGGTCATAGAGTGAATTAATCTTTGCGGGAAATGGCGAATATAAATATCTGATACTGAATTTTCTTTTTAAATCATTAAGTCCAGAATCAGCAGCATCATTTTCATCAAGCGCAATAATTTTTGTGCCCTCTTCAAGCTCACGCAATACACGCCCTTTATCTGCGGGAACTAAATCGCCTTTGTCATTCCAAACTCGAATCGGGATAACGTTAACCTCCGGGCCTCCGATGAATGAAGCAAGCAGTGCAAGCCAAGGATGACTGACAGCAACATTGAGTTTGTCATCGCAATAGCCTGCATTGCCTGTGAAAAATATCACGCATATTGTCAGCGCAATTAATCGTTTCACTTCTGCTCGTCTTTCTCTTTGTTCTTCAGATCCTCAAGCATCAGCAGTGCCGTCTTGGCCTCAGCACCTTTCCGAGTTCTGTCAGAAGCAGAATGATCGAAGCCATACATGCGAAGCCTCACAGTGAACTCTGGATTATGTGAAGGCCCTGTTACGGATATAAGCTCATACTCAGGCAATGGCATACCGCGAGCCTGAAGCCACATCTGCAAATTCGATTTTGGATCAGGCCCGGCTGATTGTTCATCTGCATCATTGAGAAATAATTTCTTGATTACGCGTTCAACTGCTGCTACTCCTCCGTCAATGCATATTGCTCCGAGCAAAGATTCAACTGCGTCTGCACATATGGACTTGGGAAGAGAATCTGACTTTAACGCATGGCCATGAAGAAGCATATACGGGACATTGAGGGCCTCAGCCTTACGGTAAAGCGAATCAGACTTCACGAGTTCAGCTCGCATTTGTGTGAGTTCTCCTTCGTCTGCGTCAGGGTACATTCGGTACAATGCCCTTGCTGTTACGAAGCTGAGAATCGAATCACCGAGAAATTCAAGCCTCTCATTGTTGTAGTACAAGCCGTGTTCATGTGCATATGATGAATGACACAATGCCTCTTCAAGAATCAATCTGTCATTGAATGTGTAGCCTAATTCTTTTTCGAGTGCTTTAATGTCTCGTTCATCAATGACCGCTTTCTTCCTTAACGGCCCAAACTCTGAATCAAATGTTGTCGCCATATCTCTGGAACGCTAATACTCCGTTATGCCCGCCGAAGCCAAAACTGTTCACGAGCAATCTGTCTACTTTCCTGTCAACGCCTTTTCCTGCTGCAATGTTCAAATCACATTCTGGGTCTGGTGTGGTGTAATTCAAAGTGGGGTGAATATAATTTTCTTCGATTGCCTGCATTGACGCGATGACCTCAAGACCTCCTGCCGCACCTAAGCAATGACCTATCATTGATTTCGTTGACGTTACGGTTATATTCTTTGCGTACTCACCGAAGACGTGATTAATCATTCCCGCTTCCATTTTGTCATTGAGACCTGTTGATGTTCCGTGTGCATTGATGTAATCGACCTGCGATTTATCCCAGCCTGACATTTTCAGTGCGTGTTCAGTTGCATATGCCGCACCTTTTGCTTCAGGGTCAGGTGCTGTTATGTGTCCTGCATCACATGATGTTCCGTAGCCTGTGAACTCCGCGTAAATGTGTGCTCCTCTTGCGAGTGCATGTTCAAGTTCTTCAAGCACAACTACTCCTGCTCCTTCGCCCATAACGAAACCGTCTCTGTCTTTATCGAAAGGTCTGCTTGCGATTTCAGGTGTATCATTGCGTGTTGAGAGTGCCTTCATTGATGCAAAACCTGCAATGCTTATTGTGCGTAATGCTGCTTCAGTTCCTCCTGAGATTATCACGTCTGCATCATCACGGACTATTGCATGATACGCTTCACCCATTGAATGCAGAGATGTTGCACATGCAGTTACGACACATAAATTCGGGCCTTTTGCACCGAGCACTATTGCAACGTAAGCAGTTGACATATTGCTTATCATCATCGGAATGAAATACGGACTGACACGCCTTGAGCCTTTCTCAAGCATAGTCCTGAAGTTATTGAATGATGTTTCAATTCCTCCCTGACCTGTTCCGATGTACACTCCTAATCTGTATGGGTCAATGCTCTTTACATCAAAACCTGAATCTTCAACTGCGAGTTTTGCCGCCGCAACTGCAAACTGTATTGCTCTGTCTGAACGTTTAGCTTCTTTTCCGGGCATGTATTGTGATGGATCAAAGTTCTTTATCTCAGCTCCGAATGTTACAGGGCAGTCTCCTAATTCAAATGTCGTTATGTGTCCGATTCCGTTTTTGCCTTCATGCAATGCCTTCCAGTATTCAGATTTTCCGAATCCTATCGGGCTTATCGGGCCTAATCCTGTTACTACTACTCTGCGTTTCTTGTCGCTCAAGTTATGTTTCAACTCCTCTATATAAAACAGGGGACAGAACTAAAGAAAGCTCTTCCCCCGCATTAATGGCCTGAATAAAAAGCCTGCTTAGTCTTCCACGCCGATTTTCTCAAGCGTGTATTTCATTGCTTCACCTACTGATGTCAGCTTTTCTGCATCTTCATCGGGAATCTCTATATCAAATTCTTCTTCAATTCCCATGATAAGCTCTACTATGTCAAGCGAATCTGCTCCAAGATCCTCAACGAATGACTTCTCAGGTGTTACTTGATCCTTCTCAACATCAAGGCGATCTGACACTATGGTCTTCAGTTTCTCTACTACTTCTTCTTTCGTCATGTTCTTTTCACCTCCTCTGCATTGCTCGTAATATAATTAGCACATAGTCATTCCTCCGTCAACTGCTAATACCTGACCTGTAATGTATCCGCTCGACTCGCTGACAAAAAACATAACTGCCTTTGCTACGTCTTCAGGTCTTCCTATTGTGCCGACGGGAATGCTCTTCAGGATATTCTCTTTCACTTCGGGTTTGAGTATATCAGTCATGCTTGTCTCAATAAATCCTGGTGCAATTGCGTTCGCTGTAATTCCTCTTGATGCATATTCACGCGCAACAGACTTCGTGAATCCTATTATGCCTGCCTTCGATGCCGCATAATTTGACTGTCCTGCATTGCCGGTTAACCCTACTACAGATGCAATGTTGATTATTCTTCCGTATTTCGCTTTTGCCATATCACGAATTGCTTCACGTGTGCAATAGAACGCAGAGTTGAGATTAGAATTTATCACAGCAAGCCAGTCTTCAGGTTTCATTCTTATAAGTAAGTTATCGCGGGTTATTCCTGCATTATTCACAAGCACACTTACATTTCCCATTGATGATTTTATCTCACTGAATAATTTTGTGGCTTCCTCCTGTAAACTTACATCTGCCTGAAAAATTTTCGCATTCACTCCGAGCGTCTTAATATCATCACACAGACTTAATGCTTCAGATTCGCTCCTGTTGTAATTCACCGCAACATCATAACCAGAACGGCCAAGCTCTAACGCTATTGCTCTGCCTATTCCACGTGATGCTCCTGTTACCAGTGCAAGCATGTTTTATTCTTTCACCTCTAATGATTCACGTATGGCTTCGAGTGCTTTAGGTGTTCCTCCTGACATCACAGGCGTACCTTTTCTGCATCGCTTAATCAGTCCCGAAAGAACTTCACCTGCACCAAGCTCATAATATTGATTCACATTCAATTCATCGTTCATGTATGCAACTGAACCTTCCCATAAGACAGGGCTGAATGTCTGACGGTATAAGCTGCCGAGAATTTCTTTGACTGCTTTAACGGGTCTCGCGCTTACATTTGCGATAATATCATATTTTGCTTCTTTCCATGAAATTTTTGCAAACTCAAGTTTCAATTTTTCTGCGGCAGGCTGCATATACTGACTGTGAAACGGTGCACTGACATTCAACTTTACAACCTTTCTTGCTCCGAAGTCCTTTGAATGTTCAATTGCTTTATCAATATACTCAGTCAATCCTGAAATTACGACTTGGCCAGGCGAATTGAAGTTTGCAGGAGAGATTTCACCATTGGGAGCAATCGCTTCACAAAATTTTTTCACGCCTTCTGAATCAAGTCCCAATACTGCGGCCATTGAACCTTTGCCCTCTGGAACTGCTTCCTGCATGAATTCTCCGCGCAAACGCACGAGCCTCACTGCATCCCTGAACGACAACACTTCAGACGCAACTAACGCTGTGTATTCACCGAGACTATGACCAGCGGCGCATACAGGATTCAAATCTGCATTCATCTCATTGGTAAGTACTCTTAATGCTGCAATGCTCATCGTCATTATTGCAGGCTGTGAATTCTTCGTGAGCGTTAATTCGTTTTCAGGGCCTTCAAAGATTAAGCGTGTAAGATGAAAAGATAAAGCATCGTCTGCTTCTTCAAATACACTTCTTGCAGATGAAAATGATTCATAAATTTCTTTTCCCATTCCTACACTTTGTGAGCCTTGACCTGGAAATACTAAAGCGTAATTCTTCATCTACTCAATACCTCGCAATATCTCTTCTGCCTCTGCAAACATTCCCGTGATGATTTCTCTTGCGGGCTTAATGTCATTCACCATAGCGGCACTCTGACCGGCCATGAGTGATCCCCAGTCAGTATCACCGTCAACAACTGCCGCACGCAATTTCCCTGTACCTAGTGCTTCAATCTCTGACGCAGGTGCACGTTCTGATTCGAGTCGTTCAAACTCTGCCGTGAGTTTATTGCGAAGACATCTCACAGGATGACCTAATGACTGTCCTGTTACCGCTGTGCTTCTGTCTCTTGCATCAATCACTGCCTTCTTGTATTTCTCATGCACTGTGCATTCATTGCAGCATATGAATCGTGTACCAACCTGAACACCTTCAGCTCCCAATGCAAATGCGGCAACTATTCCGCGTCCTGTTACAACTCCTCCGGCTGTTATGACTGGAATCTTAATTGCATTTGCGATTTGCGGAGTTAAAACCATTGTCGTGAGTTCTCCGATATGACCGCCTGCTTCCATTCCTTCAGCTACAACTGCATCTGCTCCCTGCTTCTCAACTCTTCGTGCCTGTGTTACCGATGCTACAACCGGAATCACTATTGTTCCGAGAGGCTTTAATCTCTCAAGAACTTTTCCGGGACTGCCTGCTCCTGTCGTTACAACGGGAACCTTATGCTTAACAGCAACCTCTAATGCATCATTTGCTGTTGGAGACATAAGCATTATGTTTAAACCGAAAGGTCTTCCCGGCTCAATCAATTTTCTGGCTTTCAGAATTTCCTGCTCTAATATTTCAGGAGGAGTATTCGCGGCGGCAATCACACCGAGACCTCCGGCATTACTGACAGCACTTGCTAATTCTGCATTTGCTACCCATGCCATTCCTCCCTGTATCAAAGGATATTCTGTACCTAATATTTTGCATACACGATTATCTTTCTTCAATAACATTTTCACACCTCCTGTTTATATTTCACGGCTTATGAGATTTATTCCGTCTTCCTCTATGAATTTTCTCGCAGTTGATATTGCACTCACTATTGCTGGACTCTTTGAGCGTCCATGTGCTTTTAACACTGCACCTTTCACACCAAGCAAGGGAGTTCCGCCGTACTTCTCGTAATTGAAACGCGACCATAATTTTTTTACCGTAGGATACATAAAGAGCATTCCTGCTTTGGCCATGAATGATTTTCTGACTTCATCATAAAGCAATGACTTCAAGCCCTGCATTATTCCTTCTCCGAGCTTCAGTGCAATGTTTCCGCTGAATCCGTCCGTAACAATCACATCTGCTTTTGCATAAACTATATCGTTGCCTTCAATGTATCCCTGAAAGTTCAGATTATCTTTGCGTTCAATGAGTTCACGTGCAGCTAATACAGTTTCATCGCCTTTGATGTCTTCTGTTCCGTTCGAGAGAAGTTTTATGTCAGGAGTTTCAACCTTCATGATTTTCCGTGAGTATACGTTCCCCATAAGAGCAAAGTGAAGCAAATTTTCAGGCTTGCATCTCACAGTTGCTCCAACGTCGAGCATGAATGAAAATTTTCCTGTCATTGAAGGAATTGGTACACCTAATGCTGGTCTGTCGATTCCTTCGAGCCTTCCGACAACAAGAACTCCTCCTGCAACAATTGCACCTGTACTGCCTGCACTGATACACCCTTGAGCATCACCGCGTCTCACCATTTCCATAGCAACACGCAAACTCGAATCTTTCTTCTTCCGAATTGCATTTGCAGGATGTTCATCGGGGTCAATTATTTCGCTGGCATGTTCAATATGTATTCTTGGATGTGATTGCAGACATGATTTTATTCGTTCAGTATCGCCTGTGAGAATTATCTCTATGTCATCGAATTCATTGCATGCCTCGTATGCTCCTTTGCATATTTCAGAGGGAGCGTTGTCTCCTCCCATTGCATCAACTGCTATTGTTATTTTTTTTTCACTCAATATTCTTTCACCTCCCCTTCATGAATCTATGACTTCAATTATGAATCTTCCTACGAATATTTCTTTGTCGCCCACTCTCGTTCTTACACTCACTATCTTTCGTCCCTCGTGATTTACTCCAACCTTCGCACGTGCAATCAATACATCTCCGACATGAGCATGGCCTTTGTATTCTCCGCGCATTGAATCTATTATCACGTTTGCTGCCTTTATCACAGCAATTGCGATTGAACTTGCCTGTGAGTAAACGTAATTGTCACTCACGATGTCCGTGAATCTGAATGCCATATCTTTAGCTGTCTGTAAAACTGACAATGCCCATTTATCAGGTTCAAGGTCTAAGAGTTCACCGATAACTTCACTGGGATTTAATGATTGTAATTTTGAGAGTGCTGTTTGTGCCATTGTTCTGATTCGTTCTCTGAGTTCCGGTACACCCATAAGAGCGCGATCTAATCTGACTGTTGATATGCTGACGTTTAAACTTGCGGCTAATTCATTATCTGTTGCCATTGGATTTGATGCGATGATCTTCGCAAGTTTATCCTGACGTTTTTTTCTTTCCGACTGAGATTTTAGCACCTGGTCTTAATACCTCATTGCAAGTTTAAATTTTTGCCGGAAAGTATAAATTTCATGTTTCGTTTCGTCAAGCATAAATCTTCGGACTGGGTAAATTATGGCGGTTCAATTGAGAAAAGGTATAAAGATAAGAAAAGTGAGCGCAAAAGGCTCACGAGAAGTGAGAAGGCTCAGAGATTCGATACTTTGCTCAAATTATTCCAGTCTGATAATGCCTGTGTTATTTTCTGATACCAGCCGTTCTCAAAGAAATAGCACTTTGTTACGTCCTCATGTGAAAAATAATTCTGAAGTGAATGCTGAACATCTGATGCGTCCTTTGACAACAGCATACCCAGACCTCTGCACCCTCCGCAGCAGAACTTAAAGTATTTGCATTTTCCGCATTTAGTGCTGTTCTTGCGGAAATTCCCGACAGTCATTTTTGCCATGTCTATATACGGACTGCTGTTTAATATATCCTTCAATGGGGTATTGTGTATATTTCCGAGACTGATTCCATATTTCATAAAAACTCCTGAGCCTTGCACACATGTTACGACTTCACCAGCAGATGTAACAGCAAACATTTGGCTTGTAGCATCGCAGCAGTAACAATTGTCGTGATATGTTCCGTCAGGGCATTGAACTGTAAAAATGGAAAAGTTCCGTTCTTTTGGATTCAGACTGAGATACTGCCATATAGCTATATTCATGGTCATATCGCTTTTGATATATTCTTCAGAAAATCTGAGCATACTTTCATAATATTCTTCAATGCTCAGGTTTGCATTTGAAGCATTATGCACCCATCTCGGAACTTCTGTAGTTCTGATTATGCGCATGATTTTAACTCCCATATCGTTAAGCAGTCTGGCAGTCGGCATCATAGTATGAACATTTCTGCGGTGTACCTGAGTGTTTATGAAAACAGAAAATCCGTTGTCAACACATAACTTTATTGTCTTGAGTAAACTTTTTTCAGCTCCGTTGAAATTGCGTATCCAGTCATGAGTTCCGATTCCGTCAAATGACATTCTCATCTCTGTATTACAGCCTGCATCTTTCAGTTCATCAAGTATTTCCTGCGTGATGAAATATCCATTAGTGATAGTCGTGAAGACAGTCATGCCGCGTTTATATACTTCCCGTATAATATCCATAAAGTTTTTATGCAGCATTGGTTCACCGCCTGAAATGTTAACGCTGTTTATTCCGCATAACCAGTAGAAAAGTGATGCAGTTACTCCGTTGTTCTGATTGTACGAATGATACCTGTAGCTGCCCTCTTTCTGTTTTCGTTCGTACATGGCCGCAAGAACATCGCCTGCTGAAGCAATATCTCCTGTTGTGAGATAATATTCAACGATTGCGGAATTCGCACAGCATAAATGATCTGATACATTCAACGGAACTTTGTCTACGCTCTCACGTGCACAATGTCTGAGAGTTTCTGCAACTTCACCGCCTGCATTCCCGATTCTGTGAAGCATTATGCCGATGCCTGGAGCACCGTATTCAGAACTTCAGATGCCGCTAAAAGTGCCTCTGCTATTCCTGCCATGCCATGACCTTCGCCGCTTATCACTCTCGGAACATCCGTTAATGTCTTCCA
>CAJOLN010000065.1 GCA_905235395.1 uncultured Synergistales bacterium | reverse complement strand
GTTTACGATAACTACAGAGGCGTTATATGCTATGTACGTGTCATCAACGGGAGGATTCGTGCAGGTCAAAACATAATGTTCATGTCCAACGGAATAACTTATCCCGTAAATGAAGCTGGGGTATTCAGACCGTCTTTCACTCCCGTAGAAGAATTATCAGCCGGTGAAGTCGGTTACATCACTGCGAGCATTAAGACACTTGCAGAGGCTCAGGTAGGCGATACGATAACTGACACTGCAAACCCTGCACCCGAAGCATTGCCAGGATACAAAAAAGTTAAGAGCGTTGTGTTCTGCGGATTCTATCCTGTTGAACGCGATAACTACCCACAGCTTAGAGACGCACTCGAAAAATTATGCCTGAATGATTCCGCCGTAACATATGAACTTGAAAGTTCAGAGGCATTAGGATTCGGATTCAGATGCGGATTTCTTGGCCTCCTTCATATGGACGTTGTACGCGAGAGACTGCGCGAAGAATACGGCGTTGAACTCGTTGCTACTGCCCCAAACGTAATATATGAGGTCGTGAAGTCATCAGGTGATGTGATTGAAGCTCATCGTCCTTCTGATTTTCCTGACGCAAGTGAGATTGTCGAAATCAGAGAACCATATATCAAGCTCTCTGTGTTCATGCCGTCAGAATATACTGGAAGGGTCATGCAGTTAGTGCAGGATAAACGCGGAACATATAAATCTATGGATTACATTACACCTGAACGTGTGAGACTGGTCTATGAAATGCCGTTATCAGAATTCATTGTTGATTTTCACGACAAACTTAAATCTCAGACTAGGGGCTATGCTTCACTGGACTACGAGCTTGTCGGTCTCAGAGCAAGTGAACTTGTACGCGTTGATATTCTCGTCAATGGTGAGGCGGCTGATGCATTCTCGTTCGTATGTCATAAGGATCAGGCATATAATCGCGGTCATGCTGTCGTTACGAAACTCAAAGAGTTAATTCCGTCTCAATTGTTCGAGATCCCGATTCAGGCATCAATAGGAAGACGTGTAATTGTTCGCGTGAATGTTCGTGCACTGCGTAAGGACGTTCTCGCTAAATGCTACGGAGGAGACATAACACGTAAGCGTAAGTTGCTTGAGAAACAGAAGGAAGGCAAGAAGAGAATGAAACAGATAGGCAAAGTTGCAATTCCGCAGGAGGCATTCTTAGCGTTCATGCAGGTTGATTCAGGCGAGAAGTAATATGCCAGGATTGTACGTTCATGTTCCGTTCTGTGAGAGAAAATGCAAATACTGTTCGTTCTATAGCCTCGTGAATCATGAGAGCATGATTGATTCTTATCTTGATGCACTCGAAACTGAAGCACGACGGCTTGAATCTCATCTGCAACTGAAGACATTGTACATCGGCGGCGGAACTCCGAGCGTATTATCACTCTCACAATGGAAGAGGCTCATCAGCATAATCACTTCACACTTCGATACGTCAGCATTAACCGAAGCAACAACGGAAGCTAATCCGAACTCAATCACGAATGAGCATATACGATTCTGGAAGGATAATAATATTACGCGCGTAAGTCTGGGAGTTCAGAGCATGAATGACAGTGAGCTAATTACACTTGGCCGTATTCATGACAGTGTGCAGGCATTGAGAGCAATGGAACTCGTGAATACTTCGGGAATGAATCTGAGCTGTGATTTAATTTTCGCAATTCCAGGACAGACTTTAAGAACATGGAATGATTCACTTCATACGGTCATGAAGTATGCATCTCATATCTCAACTTATCAGCTCACACTCGAACCTGATACACCGCTTGCACGTGAACTCGGTGATACAGACTTAAACGCTCAGGGTTATATGTTCTATCGTTATGCACAGTATATCCTGCCAAGAAAGAATTTCATTCAGTATGAGATTTCTAGTTTTGCAAAGGAGAATCACGAATGCATTCACAATCTTTCATACTGGAATCATGATGACGTAATTGCGCTTGGCCCTTCCGCTGTAGGATACATTGACGGCATAAGATACACGAATCCCCGAACACTCAGCGAATATGTTTCAGGAGGAGAAGTTACGTGCGAGGAATTATCACCTCATGAACGCAAAATCGAACTCGCAATACTGTCACTTCGCACAAGATACGGCATAAAACGTGAAGACCTGCTGCCTGAAATCGAACACGCATTAAACTCAATGCCTGATGATCTGTTCATAAAGAAACCAGAAAAAATATCACTCAGCAAAAGAGGAATGAGACTAGGTAATTCAATATGGTCTGAGCTTATAGATTTGTGATAAAATATTTCACGTCCGGCTCAATGCGGCGGAGACCTGTGAATCGTGTCAGGTCGGGAACGAAGCAGCACTAAACAGAATTCTTCGGGTGCCATTGAATACCGGGCATTTTTTGTTTTATTCTATCACTATCCATTCAGGCGGATAAATATCTTTCCAGATTTCATATTCTTCTTCGCTGCACCATAATCTTTGAGCAGGAGCTATCACGATTTTATGAGCGTTATCGTTGAGCCATGCGCCCCACCATGAAAATGTACTTGCACTCGTGATTACGTTTTTGCATTGCGTCATCAAGGCCATGTCCTGCGAAGGTGAATTGCCTTCAACGTATTCATATTCTGTGTCATATATGCCAGGCAGATTTTTTCTGCACCAGTTCATATCATCGCTGAACACAAAGATTTTGCAGTCTTCTGTGAGAGACATAATTTTTTCGATTGAATGCCTGATATATTCGGCTGTGAAATTGACTTCTCCCCTTCTCAGTTTATCCCCAAGCCTTACGTGCAGTGCCGCAGAATTACATCTGCGGATTCGTTTTGCGTACTCATTGTTGAAATATTCAGGTGAAAACGTGAATTGCTTTCGTATATCATCAGAATATCCGGCAAAGAATTTCTCTGACTGCCAATTTCCCCATATGTATGCGTTATCTGGTATCACTAAAAATTTTTCATAGTACTTGCTTCCCTCATGAGTAAAGACTCTTGAACGCGGTATAGGCAGAAAAACAGAAGGCGATTCCCTGAATTTCTTTCTCATGTTATCACCTGGAATAAGTTTCATCATAATCATTATTTCCTTCAGAATATGCCTGCCAAGAAACCAAAATACATAGCGGCCATATATATAATTTATGACTGCCTGAAATGGAAACAGATTGTACACATCACTAAACGAGGCTGTGCGTTCTTTGATATTAGGAAAACATAAAAGTGAGTATGGTCTTGGGTCTTTTCCGGGCTGTCTCTTTTTGTACCATTCGAGATCAAGCAAAAGTTCAGTTCCGATTCTCTTTGCAGTTACATAACCTGCCGCATAAACAAACATTTGATTGCCCATTCCGCAATCTATGCGCACAATAATCATAGTTTAATTCTCCTTACATTATTCGGTGTCTTTGTGATAATGCTCGTAAAACTTTGCAAACTTCATGAATCTAAGAAATGATACATTTACGCTGTGAATAAATCCCCACCATCCAAGCAGAAAGAAACGGCCAAGTATGTACAGCTTCAGGAACTCAAGCGTAGAACAGAATACTAATCTGAACGGCGAATAATTTTTCTCCTGAATGACTGCACGTTCCGCAAGCCTGTCTGATTCAATATTGAATTTATCTATCATCTGATGTATTGATATGAATGAATAGTGATCTATGAAGTGTCTGCATATTCCATGTGTGGCATTCGGCCTTACCTTCACAACATCATCATGGCCAAGTCTGCCGCTCATAGTCCATGCATCACGGTTGTACAGTCTAATCTCTTTGTAGTGTTTCACATAGGGGTTAGCGTGTTTCATGCCGGGAAACATATCGCCTCGTCTCAATATGTAGCCGTCCTTTGTGCCGTTGATTTTGATTTGTGAAATTTCTTCGGCTAAACTTTCCTGCAAAACTTCATCAGCATCAAGTCTCAGTACCCATTTGTATTTACACTGCTCTTCCGCAAACTTTACCTGATGACCCACTGATTCCCATTCGTGATATATGAATCTTGCACCGAATGATTCTGCTATTTCTTTCGTTCTATCTGTGCTCCCTGAATCAACAATTACAATCTCATCAACTATATCCTTTGCTGAAGCTAACGTTTTTGCGAGCCTCTTCTCTTCATTCATTGCAATTATGTATAATGATAATTTATCTATGTACATTTGATATGCACTCACCTCGCGATGATGTTAAATATATTTTAACGCATAAAAAAAAAAGAGAGGCCTTCTCATTCTTGCCTGGTCTCTCCTTATTTGAGGGGGGTAAAACTATAAAACAATCTTCAACCTATAAGCGTCCGAACAAGAACGAGGGGTTATCAATTCATATTTTACGAAAAGCCCACTTGCAGGTGTAAGCTCCTTATGACTGATTTGTTATTTCGTATTTGTTCGTTATGTCAAACATTATAGTGTTAATTTTTCAGGTGTCAATATATTAATTTTTTCTCAGAATTAAACGCTAAGTAACAAGTCTAATGTATGTTCAAGAAAAGATGATAGAATAACCTAATCACATTACCCCCTGAATAGAAATAAACGGTGGGGTAAAATTTTTTTTTGACATGTGCAAACAAGACATGAAAGGAGAGAATTAAAATTGTTTGCTCAGTTTGTTAATTTTCTTCATGAAGGTTCGCCAGCTTCAGCAGGGATAATCAGCGTTGCAATAATGCTCTTGTGCGGTTTTGCCCTTACGAGGATCACGAAACTTCTAAAGCTCCCGAATGTTACTGCCTATATCATCACGGGAATATTAATCGGCCCTTACTGCCTGAATCTAGTTCCTGAAGACGTAATATCTCATACATCGTTTCTTCCTGATATTGCGCTGGCATTCATAGCGTTCAGTACAGGACAGTTCTTCAGGTTCAATGCGCTCAAGGGAAACGGAATGAAGGTTCTAATCATTACTGTAGCTGAGGCATGCATTGCTTCAGTCTTCGTGTTCATTGCAGTGTATTATATTCTCAGAATGGATTTAGCTTTCTCAATCGTCCTGGCCGCATTGGCTTCTGCTACTGCTCCTGCCTCTACCATGATGACGATTCGGCAGACAGGTGCAAAAGGTGATTTCGTGAACACGTTATTGCAGGTTGTAGCACTTGATGATGTTGTCGGACTTCTCGCGTACAGCATTGCAGTATCAATCGCACTCGCGTCTTCAATGTCAGAAACGTCTTCGGGATTCGATTTTCATAACGTAATCCTGCCTTTGATGATGAACCTGGCATGCATGATTCTGGGTGCTTTACTTGGAATTCTCATGAAGATTATGATTCCCGAAAAAAGATCTAAAGATAACAAGCTCATAATCTCCGTAGCTATTCTATTTGGCTTCTGCGGAGTGTGCCAGATACTTGAAGTGTCGCCGTTACTTGGCTGTATGTTCATGGCCACAGTCTATGTGAATGTCACTGACGATGATCAATTATTCAAGCAGCTCAATAACTTCAGTCCTCCGATATTGCTCTTGTTTTTCGTCAGGTCTGGCATATGCTTTGATCTTGGTGCATTATCCGGTTCAGGTAACAGCGGAAATGCTTCATTATTGATGCTCGGTATTGTGTATTTCATAGTCAGAATATTAGGAAAATATGCAGGAGCTTTCATCGGATGCTTCGCTACGCACAAAGATAAACTTGTGAGAAATTATCTCGGTCTCGCTTTAATTCCTCAGGCAGGAGTTGCGATAGGTCTTGCTGAATTAGGAGCACGTACTTTAGGCGGTGAAATGGGAAGTGCATTGCGGACAGTCATACTTGCTTCAAGCGTATTGTATGAGCTTATAGGCCCTGCATGTGCAAAGTTATCGCTTTCACTCTCGCATTCATATGATAAGGACGCAGTTGATGAACCTGTAATGAAACCTGAAGACGAAGATAAACTCATAGTGAACCTTCTGATTGAACGCATAAGAGAGATTCAGAGTGAGATACCAGAGCACAGTCCCGTTATGGTGAATGAGACTGCAAATAACATACGGGGAATGCATACGACACAGAAACGTTTTCACACGAACAACACGAACTATCAATGATGATATGAATCTCAAAACGTAAAGCACCTCCTGAAATTTTACGGGAGGTGTTTTTATTTGCAAAATTCTTAAAGCCTATGATATATAATTATTTTACTCACTATAATTTTTTCATGAAAGGATTTGATTCATAACATGGAGATGTATTTCACTGCGTTAAGGGATCTCATGCTTCAGTCAGGATTCTGCGGACTGACTACGGGCAATATTATCATGCTCATAGTCTCATTCGTTCTGCTCTATCTTGCAATCGGAAAAGGTTTTGAGCCATTGCTTTTAGTTCCTATAGCTTTCGGCTGTCTTCTGGTGAACCTTCCGTTATCGGGAATATGGGATGAGTTCAACGAGACAACACACACGATAGGCTTTTTGCGTTCACTGTACTACGGAGCAGAGTTTGAGATTTACCCAATATTAATTTTCTTAGGCATCGGAGCAATGACGGACTTCGCACCGTTAATCGCTAACCCAATAACGTTTTTGCTTGGAGCAGCAGCACAGTTCGGAGTGTTCGTAGCGTTCATCGGAGCAAACTGGCTTGGAACTCTCACGAATGGACTTGTATCATTCAACATCAAGGAAGCGGCAAGCATTGCAATTATCGGAGGAGCAGACGGCCCTACGAGCATATATCTAACGGTCATGTTAGGACAGACGCAGATACTCGGTGCTGTTGCAGTTGCGGCGTACAGCTACATGTCATTAGTGCCGATGATTCAGCCGCCGGTTATTTACCTCATGACGAGCAAGAAGGACAGAGGAATCGTAATGGGACAGCTTAGACCCGTATCACATCGTGAAAAAGTTCTCTTCCCGATTATATGCACAGTTGTATCTGGATTAATTCTTCCTGCATGTGTGCCGCTTGTAGGAACGTTAATGTTTGGAAATCTTCTCAAAGAATGCGGAGTTACTGAGAGACTCAGCAATACAGCACAGAATGAGTTGATGAACATCGTAACAATCTTCTTGGCCTTGTCAGTAGGTTCAACAATGGCGGCAGATAGATTCTTAACGGTCGGAACTCTCGCGATAATTGCACTTGGCCTCGTTGCATTTGCATTCTCAACGTTCGGCGGACTTGTTTTCGGTCAGATAATGAAAGTGTTATCCGGCGGAAAGATTAACCCAATGATAGGTGCGGCAGGAGTTTCAGCCGTTCCAATGGCAGCCCGTGTTGTTCAGAGATGTGTACAGAAAGAATATCCTGGTCATTTCCTGCTCATGCACGCAATGGGGCCGAATGTTGCAGGTGTTATCGGTACGGCAGTTGCGGCAGGCGTTATGCTTACACTGCTCAGAGGCTAGCCAGAATATTAACAGTCTGAGTTTATCATTTGCTCACCTGAAATTTCACCGGGCGGTTTGTTCATGAATCTCCCGGTATTTTTTTAGAGAATGGCGGATAAATTATGTCTTCATTCATAAATAAATTTTTGGGGTTCATTAAGAATATTGTCGCAGGCAGAAAGAAAGAATCACCAGAGCCTGAAATTATACTTGAATCAGAAACACAGCCATTGCAGGAAAATACGCAAGAAGAAAAAGTACCAGAACAGGAGATACAGGAGATGACACCCGAACCAGAACCGCAGGAATCTGAGCCTGAGCCAGCACCAGAACCAGAACCTGAATTGCCGGCACCAAAACCAAAATGCAGAGATGAATATGATTACACGCAGATACAGCAGGCAATAAGAAACATAATCACTCAGCATTACGGGTATTATGGATTCACGATTGCAGATACGAGAGGCTATGAACGTTTCAGGACATACGCGAGGAATTACGATATTGCGATTCCAGAATCAGATGACGAACTGCGAAGGCTGATTGTATGTTCAGGCACTCTCATTGATGGAACAGTTTACGTTTTTGATTCTGAAGACGTGAACATGATGCTGTGTGAAGCTCAGCGGCTCATTGATGACGGTGCATGTGTTATATATTTTCGTAACCTTGAGAGTTTTCTTGATGACAGCAATCAATATTACAATCTGAGCAGCAGAAGGGCAGTGCGTGAGATACTCAGAGATAACTACAAAGAGTATGTCTTTACGGATCTTTACATGGAAATTTCATCAGAAGGGAGAAAATTCAGGTCATACATGGACGGATTGAAATATGTGCTGTCAAAATATTTTCCTGAGGGATTCAAATCAGATTATGCGCTGCTGAGAGAGTATGCCGCTAAAGAGAATATAATTCTTTCAGGAAACGATAAGGCACTGAAGCGCGAGACGGAAGCATTATTAATAAAATAAAAACGGGAGACATATGCGCCTCCCGCAATTGTAATTTATTCCCATTCAATCGTTGCTGGCGGCTTTGATGTTACGTCCATTACGACACGGTTAATCCCTCGAACTTCATTGCAGATTCGCTTTGAGATTCTATCAAGCACATCATAATCTATGCGCGACCATTCAGCAGTCATTGCGTCCTGTGAATGAATCGCCCTCAGCACTACAGCTTCATTGTATGTCCTGCTGTCCCCCATTACACCCACGCTTCTCACTGGCAATAACACACAAAATGCCTGCCATATTCCCGCATAGAGACCTGAACGTTTGAGTTCATCTCTGAAGATTGCATCTGCCTCACGCAATACATCAAGCCTTTCACGCGTAATTTCTCCCAAGCACCTCACTGCAAGGCCAGGGCCAGGAAAAGGCTGACGGTTCACGATTGCTTCAGG
Organism: uncultured Synergistales bacterium; assembly: GCA_905235395.1. Taxonomy (GTDB): domain Bacteria; phylum Synergistota; class Synergistia; order Synergistales; family Aminobacteriaceae; genus JAFUXM01. Next base: position 750 of record CAJOLN010000065.1, on the reverse strand, counting down.
TACGCCGATAATCTTTCCGATTACGCGAACTTCATCTTTGAACAAATCCCTCAATGGTTCTAACAGTTTCAGGTTCATGTGTTCAGGCAATCCACCAACATTGTGATGTGACTTTATCACCGCTGCTCCTTTTTTCAGTCCGCTCTCTATGACATCAGGATATATTGTGCCCTGCAAAAGCCATTCTGCATTTTCAATTTTTCTGGCCTCTTCTTCAAACACTTCAATAAATAACTTTCCGATTATCTTTCGTTTCTTCTCTGGGTCAGTTACACCTGAAAGCTCACGAAGGAATTTCTCTGACGCGTCAACGTAAATCACATTCAGGCCCATATCTTTATATGAGTTCATGACTTCTTCAGGTTCATGTAAACGCATGAGGCCATGATTGACGAACACGCATTGTAATTTGTTGCCTATTGCACGCTTCACCAGTGCCGCAGAGACACTCGAATCAACTCCTCCAGAAAGACCGCATACTACTCTTCCGTCTCCTACGTTTTTTCTTATGTTAATTACTGTCCCTTCAACCCAGTCTTCTAAATCCCAGTCTCCCGAACATCTGCATATCCCGAACACAAAGTTCTTTATGATTTCATTTCCCTGTTCAGTGTGAACAACTTCTGGGTGAAACTGCAAACCGTAAAATTTTCTTTCTGAATTTTCGATTGATGACGTGATTCCGCCTTCAGTTGATGACGTAATGATAAATCCTTCAGGAAGTCCTGATACGTTATCTCCATGACTCAT
>CAJOLN010000064.1 GCA_905235395.1 uncultured Synergistales bacterium | reverse complement strand
GAAGCATTGAAGTTCACCAGCATATGGCTTGAGTACGGCCAGTATGATATGGGGTTCATAACACGTAACACGAGCGGTATATTCTACAGCGATCTCAATGGCAGGCAGCGGGCAGACACAGATATTAAGTACTGGAGAGTTGGACTTGGCCAGCAGTGGACGGAGAAATTAGCAACGTACCTGTTCTACTATGGATATACGCGTGTGGATGCAACAATCAATGACACCACTCTTGAGTATGAAGATGTGAAGCCTTATGAGTACGGCATTGGTATTCGCTATAAGCTCAATGACTACACGACAATGGGTCTGAACTACATGCACGCCGACAGAGATATAGACGAGGGTTCAGGTAAGGAAGATAACGTTGTCAGGTTCAGAACGAACATAGCGTTCTAATTCAGCTAATTCAGGTTGAAGTGTAAAAGTTCGGAGCTGAATTTTCCGGAAAGGTTTTGATGAAATTCTTCGGGGGGAAGAGCGGAGAATAAAGCAAAGAACTTCATGAAGCAGAAGAAACAAACAAAGACGGGGTTTTCCGAGTGTGGGAAACCTCGTTTTTTTATGCCCTCGCGTTGTACAATATATCTCATCATGAAAAACTCGAATAACTTGAATATCTCAGATTTATATCAGCAATTATGCAATGCAGTCGATACGTTACATTTCACCTGGCCCGTCGAAGTCGTGTATAATCCTTTGCGTTATGCATGGCACGGTTTCACTCAGTATAATGATATGTACTCTCACGGACAAAAGCGCGTTGTCTTTCTCGGAATGAATCCAGGCCCATGGGGAATGGCTCAAACAGGAATTCCATTCGGCGAGGTTAACGCAGTCAAAAATTTTCTTAACATCAATTCCATAAACATAAACTCCCCAGACAATGAACATCTCAAATATCCAGTAAGAGGACTCGAATGCGCAAAGTCAGAAGTCAGCGGTAAAAGGTTATGGGGATTATTCAGACAGCGTTACGGAAGTGCACATGAATTTTTCCGTGAGCATTTCGTTTTGAATTACTGCCCTCTGTTGTTCATTGCGAAGAATGACAAAGGCAGTCTCAGAAATTATACGCCCGACAGAATCAGACAGGACGAAAGCATATTTTTATTTGAACTCTGCGATATGTGCCTGATGAAAGTGATTGAGATTCTTGAACCTCAGTATGTCGTAGGCATTGGCAATTTCGCATACAGGCAGGCTAAGAAGGCTTTAGTTGGAATGAACGTGAATATATATAAAATTTTGCATCCAAGTCCGGCATCACCAGCGGCAAATAAAGGCTGGGCAGAAAAAGCAGCAGAACAATTGAAAGAAGCAGGAGTTTGGCAATGAGTTATGAAGATAAAAGTGATTTCGTTAGAGTTCGTGCACTGGTCAACGGAAGAGTTCAGCATGTAGGGTTCAGATACTGGGCATGCGAACAGGCAGAACGTCTTGGTCTCACTGGCAGTGTTCGGAATTTATCTGACGGAAGAGTTGAGGTTGTCTTTCAGGGTAAGCCCGAACTTGTGAATGAGATGAAGGAAAAATTGCGTTATGGGCCTTCAATGGCAATAGTGAGGCAGGTGATATTTTACCGTGAACGTGTGAAAGAAGATGAGACTAACTTCGATTCTGTGTACTGGTGATTATCATCTGTGTATCATCTGTGCTATCATTTCCGTGAGGTGAATTTATTTCTTTATGAATGACATCAAGCAAATCCTTCATGAGCTTCACGATAATAATATAACAGTTGAAGAAGCATACTTGAAACTCAAAGAGAAACCATTTGAGGATATTGGATATGCTAAAGTTGACCTTCACAGAAAATTACGGCAGGGCGTTTCAGAAGTCATTTACGGTGCAGGCAAAACCCCCGAACAGATTGCAGGCATAATAAACGTAATGAGAGAACATAACCAGAATGCAATACTCATCACGAGACTATCACGGGAAGCATATGAAGAATTAAAGCGCATGGGCTGTGATATTGAGTATCATGCTGATGCAAGAGCTGGCATATCAGGAACAGTTCCAACTCCTGAAGGCAAAAAGGCTATCATCGTTGCTACGGGAGGCACGAGTGATATTCCAGTTGCAGAGGAAGCAGCATTAACGGCTGAAGTTCTGGGCAACAGAGTATCACGTCTCTATGATGTCGGTGTTGCGGGTCTTCACCGTATGCTTTCACACATTGACGAGATAATGAATGCCAGTGTCATAATTGCTGTTGCAGGCATGGAAGGTGCACTTGCGAGCGTTCTTGGAGGTCTCGCTGACTGTCCTGTTATTGCCGTTCCTACAAGCATAGGCTATGGTGCTTCATTCGGCGGATTGTCTGCATTACTCGCTATGCTGAATTCATGTGCAAGCGGCGTTACTGTCGTGAATATCGATAACGGTTTTGGCGCAGGATATTTTGCCTCAATGATAAATAAAATCAGGACGGAAGGTGAATCAAACTGAAAAAATTTTTTATCTGCATAATCATAATTCTAATGTATTCTTCATGTGTGTTAGGTGAATCAGAATCATTCGACATTGCCGGAAGGTGGCTCATTAAAGGTGTCGGTCATGTCGATAAAAGTTTTATACGTTCAAGTCTCGAACTAAACGGTTATATGAACATTCAGACCTCAGGGATAAGCGGGGATATACAGCTTATGGAAAGCTATGACGGATACCTCAGAATATATGCTACTACTTTGGACATTAAAGTTTATGATGAGTACATGGAAAACGGAATCAAAATCTCAGTGCCGGTTCCTACAAGAATTCCAACAGCAGATTATCCGATTGAGCTTCCCGCAATAACAAATGACGGTATCACATACGAAATAACAATAACAGGTTCAAACTCCGGGACAGTAACGATAACGGGAGTGATAAGAGACGTATCCGTGATTGGAGACGTTGATCTTGATTCTGATTGCAAGTTCTGGAGAGAAGGTACACCTGAACCAAAAATAGATGAAAGTAAAAGCAGCGGCTGTAATTCCGGTTTTGGAATATTAACTCTTGCATTGATGTTCATGATTGGAGGTCACAAGCGTGTTCGGAACTGACATAGGTATAGATTTGGGGACTGCTACAGTTCTGATTTACGAGAAAAGGCACGGCGTAGTTCTTCGTGAGCCTTCAGTTGTTGCGGTTGACCAGGATACAGGTGATATTCTTGCTGTCGGATATGAGGCCAAGAGCATGGTAGGACGTACACCGGGAAGCATTACGTCAGTGAGGCCGTTACGTGACGGTGTGATTGCGAATTATGCAATGACTGAAGCAATGTTACAGCACTTCATGAGACGCGTAACTAAAGGTTCACAGCGTTTCTTCAGGAACAGGGCAATGATTTGCGTTCCCTCCGGTGCTACTGATGTTGAAAGGCGTGCAGTTCTTGAGGCGGCATTAGAAGTTGGTGCACGTGAGGCATATCTCATTGAGGAACCTATGGCTGCGGCTATCGGTGCAAATCTCAATGTCGAAGAAGCAAGAGGCAAAATGATTGTCGATATTGGAGGAGGCACTACTGATATTGCGGTTATATCGCTCGGAGGAGTCGTTGTGTCTAAATCTCTAAGATTAGGCGGAGATAAATTTGATGAAGGGATTATGCGTTATCTTAGAAGACAGTACAACCTCGCAATCGGAGACCAGACAGCAGAAAATTTGAAAATCATGATAGGCACATGTACTCCTTTAGAACAGGATCAGAGAATGATAGTAAAAGGACGGGACTTAGTGCAGGGATTGCCAAGACAAATTGAAGTTACGAGTTCGGCTGTGAACATGGCCATAGGTGAAATGATTCAGACACTTGTAGACGGAATTCGGAATGTGCTTGAATTAACTCCTCCTGAATTATCTGCCGACATTATTGACAGAGGTATCGTTCTAACAGGCGGAGGTGCTTTGCTTCACGGATTGCCGGAACTCATTGCACAGCAGACAGGCATAAACTGTTTCACGGCAGAGAATCCAATGGAAAGCGTTGCATTAGGAACAGGTAAGGCACTCGCTGAAATGGATAATCTAAAGAGTACTGGCAGAAGTACTATGCTGGTCAATCTCAAACGTTCAAGCCGCAAACACTACTAGAGGTGATTTAAATGCACAGAGGAATATATGAAGCCGCTTCGGGAATGCTTGTTCAGGAAACACATTTAGACGTAATAACGAATAATCTCGCTAACGTTGATACTCCCGGATACAAACGCAGGATTAGTGCAACAGCAGATTTTTCCGCATTACTCGATGACATCGAAAAGGTATCAGAGGACGGTGAAACGAAACTTACAACTGTTCTGCCTGCCGATATGCCCTTCAAGGGAAGACGGATTATAGGTTCGGTTGCACTTGCCGCTATTTTCTCTGAGGACGTTATGGATACTTTTCCAGGTGTGCTTAAAACTACTGAAAGCCCTCTTGATGTCGCTATTGACGGTAAAGGTTTCTTTGCTGTCACTGACGCTAACGATAACAGGTTCTACACCCGTGAAGGAAATTTTGTGCTCGATAATAACGGCAATATAGTTACTCCCAATGGAATGCAGCTTCAGGGTGAAGGAGGAGCAATAAACATCGGGAATAATGCACGTGATGTTACGATTAATCATACTGGTCAGGTCATCGTGAACGGCAATGAAGTTGTAGGCCGTATCGTTGCGTATAACTTTGCGAGACCCACATATCTGCGTCATGAAGGAAAAAATTTACTCGTTCCCACACAACAATCCGGTGAAGCTGAACAGGTAGAAAATCTCAAACTCTGGAGCGGTACACTTGAAATGTCGAACGTTGAAGTTGTTACTGAAATGGTCAGAATGATTGAGGCTCAGAGAATTTATGAAGGAGCATCAAAGGCACTCATGACACATGACGAAAATACAAGCAGAATGATAACGTCATTCAGTCGAGGATAGGAGGAAATGAATAATGCTTAGGTCATTATGGACTAGTGCGTCAGGAATGATTGCACAGCAGACACATCTTGATGTAGTTACGCATAACTTAGCGAACGTAAATACTCAGGGCTATAAAAAGAGACGTGCTGACTTTGAAGATTTAATGTATCAGATTTACCGTGAGCCTGGCGCACCCATTGAAGGAGGCTCTGTTGTTCCTACAGGTGTTCAGGTTGGTCTCGGTACTCGCGTGACAGCAACACCGAGCTTCATGGTTCAGGGGAATTTTCAGATTACAGACGGCCCATTGGATTGGGTTATAGTTGACGATAACGGATTCTTTCAGGTCAATCTCGGAAATGGTCAGATAGCTTACACCAGAGGCGGCTCATGGCAGATTGACGATCAGGGTCAGATAGTGAATGAGGACGGGTATTTACTTGAACCGGCAATTACGATACCAAATAACGCACAGGAAATTCAATTATCACCCACAGGAGTTGTGAGCGTAAGAATATCAGATCAAACAGCATTGCAGGAATTAGGACAGATTGAACTTGCAAGATTTATTAACCCTACAGGGCTTCGTGCTATTGGTGATAGATTGTTCGTTCAGACTGACGCAAGCGGTGAGCCTATCACTGGTGCTCCAGGTGAAGACGGAATGCCGCAGGTAAGGCAGAATGTCATCGAGATGTCCAACGTTCAGGTCGTCGAGGAAATGGTTGAGATGATAGTTGCACAGAGAGCATATGAAGCTAATTCTAAGGGCATTCAGACGGCAGATGATTTGCTGAGAATAGCTAACGGATTGAAACGCTAAATAACCATGAGACATAAAATTTTTATGCAGGGGTATCTTGTTATGATACTCCTGTTTTTTGTTGCTCAGGCAGAATCAGCACAGAATATCAAAATTGAAATTCCAGATGTGATTTATGCGTCAGGAAATTCATTTGCACTTGGCCAGGTCGCAAAGATAACAGGAGGCAATGCACATACACGAAGAATATTAACGTCATTGAATGTTTATGCTGACGGAAATATACTCACGAGAAGAGAAGTGTTAAGGGCAATAGGTGACAGTGATGCGAGTGACGCGAGAATAGAATTATATATGCCGGAAGTCTCACGGATTGAAGCTCCGGATTATGAAGGCAATCTCACGGATTCAGATTCAAGTTCAGTGTCTGGATTAGTGCCTTTGATAAAATCCCTCGCTGCATGGAATGGTGATGTTGAAGTCTCTGCGTCTTCTCCTGTTCCTGAAGGCAGACTCATTGACCCTGCAAGCATTGTACCCGGTACACCAGCCGCAACGCTGAGATTTCGGGATAACGCAGGCAGGATACGTTCACTGAGTGTGAGGCTGACATGGACACAGAACGTTATGTTTGCACGGCGCAATATTCGGAAGGGAGACAGAATTAACGTTCAGGATTTGGTATCTCGTCCTATGAAAATCACGAGGCCCGGTGCTTATGCTGAGAATGCAAATCAAATCACAGGGTTCACCGCCAACAGAAATATAAAACAGGGTGAAGCAATTTTATTGAGCAATATCACAAGCTCAAATGTCGTCAAGAAAGGCAGACGCGTGAAGATTAATGCGCGTTATGGTGCAGCAAGTGCCACAGCTGACGGTGTTACTCTCGAAGACGGAAGGCCAGGTGAATGGATAAAAGTTAGACGTACTGATGATAAACGTGTAACATTGAGAGCCAGAATCATAAATGAAAATTCAGTTGAAGTTCAGGTAGAATAATTCAATCGGAGGTGTATTTCATGTATAAAAAAATTTTCGCGGCCATGTCTCTAATTTTTGGTCTCACAGTTTCAGCTTATGGTGCGTCATTATGGGACGATAATGCAAACTGGTTCGGCGATTCCAGACCGGGCAGAGTCGGCGACATTGTAACAGTTCTAGTGAATGAACGTACAGACGCAAAAGATGAGGCAACAATGGATATCAGAAAGACATCAACAAATAACATTAATGAAGGTGTAAACGGTGCAAGCATATTGAGCTTCCTAAGGGGATTAGTAACTTTTGAAACAGAAAATAGTGCGGGGGGTGACGGCTCACTTGAACGCAAGCATCACGCTACTGCAACTATTGCATGTATCATAACGGAAGTCCTCCCGAATGGTAATCTTGTCATCGAAGGCACAAGGGACGTTCGTACAAGTGATGAGATTTTACAGTTTCAGCTTGTAGGAGTGATTCGGCCTCAGGACGTAAATGCGGATAACCAGATTTCAAGCAAGATGATTGCGAACGCGGAGATTGCGGTGAAAGGCAGAGGCGTAATCTCAAAAACTCAGAAGCCCGGAGTTATAACCCAGATATTGCAGGCGGTGTTTTAGACCATGAAGAAAATATACTTGCTGTTAATGATTCTGTTTGTTCCTGAGATTGCGTTTGCAGGCGTAAACCTTCAGGATATGGACTTCACGAGGGTTAATCCAAGCGTAAGAATTAAGGACATCACGGAAGTAGAAGGAGCAAGAGGAAATCAGCTAACAGGTATAGGATTAGTGACGGGTCTGAATGGTACAGGCGATAATTCACAAATGGCAGTGCAGATGATGCGAAATGTCATGCGGAATTTCGGTGTTACCCTCGATGCTCGTTCTGTCAGAACACGTAACCTCGCTGTTGTTTCTCTCACTGCTGAACTTCCCCCTTACGTAAGACCTGGACAGAAGATTGATGTCATTGCGAGCACTATGGGTAATGCTTCAAGTCTTCAGGGAGGAGTGTTAATGCAGACACCTTTACGTGCCGCTGACGGGAAAGTTTACGCGGCTGCACAAGGGCCTTTAATCGTTGGCGCTTCATCTGCACAGGGAGCTGCTGCCTCACGTACTCAGAATGTCCCTACGTCCGCACGTCTTCCGGGAGGTGCTATTGTTGAGCGTGAAGTTCCGAGTGATTACACTATGGGAGGTCAGGTTGCATTGCTGCTTCGTGAACCTGACTTCACGACATCACAGAGAATCGCTGACGCAATTAATCGGGCTTATGGTGTGGTTGCTTATGCTGTAGATGCAGGACGTGTTGAGATTAATCTTCCCGGTCAGTATCTTCAGGCTCCTAATGCTTTTCTCGCTAATGCAGGTAATCTCGAAATTGAACCTGACCAGACTGCCAAAGTTGCAGTAAATGAACGAACTGGTACTATCGTAATGGGAGGGAACGTGAAAATCTCTTCTGTTGGTGTTGCACATGGCAATCTCACTGTTACTGTTTCTGAATCACCCTATGCCATACAGCCTGAAAGTTTCAGTGAAGGAAGCACTGTTGTCGTGAATCGTACAGACATTACGACTGATGAAGAAGGCGGAAGTGTTATCGCTATGCCCTCAACTACTACTGTTCGTGATATGGTGCGCGTTCTGAATTCACTGGGTGCCAGGCCAAGAGACATAATCGAGATATTGCAGGCAATAGATAAAGCAGGTGCGCTTCATGGTGAACTTGTCGTTATGTAGTGTCTATTTCGATTTTCAGATACTTATTGCACAGCGTTACGGAGGAATTTCACGTTACTTCTTTGAAATCATTCCTGAACTAAGGAATTTGGGCGTTCACTGTGATATTTCATGCTTTCACAATCATAATTACTATTTCGCTGACAGTCTGGGAATTCATAATTTAGGGAATAAGTTTGTGAGGCTCGCTGAATTCTTAGTGAATATGTTCAAGGCTCATAATGATACCCGCAGGAAGAAATATGACATTATTCATCCAACATATTATTACATGTCATATGGGACTAATGCGAAAATTATTCATACTGTTCATGATATGATACCTGAAATGTATCACATTAACAGCAGGCTTATTGCGGCCAAGAAGAAAACTCTTCATGAAGCAGACAGAATTATTTCTGTGTCTGAGAGTACAAAAAGAGACCTGCTTAACATTTATTCTGATATTGAACCTGAAAAGATTACGGTCGTTCATCATGGTGCTTCTATGAAACACATAGATAAGCCAGCTCAGAAACTTTCAATCATGAACGGCAAAGATTATGTGCTGTTCGTCGGCAATAGAGCAGGCTATAAGAACTTCATGAAATTCTTTGAGGCAATGAAACCCGTAATGAATGCTCACAGAGATTTATGTGTGTTATGCACCGGAGGCGGAGGGTTCACACAATCTGAACGTGAATTGATTCGAGGATATGAAGACAGAATCATTCAGGCAGGATTGAGTGATGATGAATTAGTGAACGCGTATTCAGGTGCATTATGCTTCGTATTCCCGTCATTGTATGAGGGATTTGGTCTTCCCCTTCTTGAAGCCTTTGCTTGTGATTGTCCAGTCATTTGCAGTAAATCGAGTTCACTTCCTGAAGTTGCAGGTGATGCAGCTGAATATTTCGACGGGAATGATTCCGATGACATTGCAGGCCATATTACACATGTCATTGAGAGTGATTCATTGAGAGATGATCTGAGGAGAAGAGGACGTGAAAGATTGAATTTTTTTGACTGGAAGAAAACTGCCCGTGAAACACTGAAATGCTATGAGGAGGTGATGATTTCATGATTGAGAATACACACGGAATTAACAGAGCTAAGATTATTGATACGAATATTAACCCTGAAGTTCATAAAACACCAGAGGCTCAAAAGCTCAAAGAATCATGTCAGCAGTTCGAGAGCATACTATGGGCTAAAATCTGGAAGGATATGCGCAATACTGCAATGTCTATCAGCGGTTCAGACAAGAATAGACCGTTTCACCAAATTGAAGACTTATCGCTTGAAATGGCCACTGATGATTTGGTTGAACGTTC
>CAJOLN010000063.1 GCA_905235395.1 uncultured Synergistales bacterium | reverse complement strand
CTCCTCATAGATGCAATCTGCAATTTCCTTCAGCGCGTCAAGATAATCATCAACAACTTCATCGAAAGTTGTTCCCACTCCGTAAGTTTGAATCGTTCCCGGAATATCGTGCTTAGTCCAGCAGCTCCAGTGTCCGTTATCTTCCCTGACGTATTCAACTGGAATAGTTATGCTCCTTACAGCCGTTAAGAATGCAGCTAAAGGTATCGTTCCATATTCAGAAGTCCGCTGTTCCATAAATAAATCACTCCATTCATTGGGATAATGGTATTCTATCATTCAGTAAGCATAAAAAAACAGACCGATATATTTTACCGGCCTGTCCTGTTTTCATTCGCTGGTATGAGAATGAAACTGCAAGCACTGACACAGTTACAGATTTTCTGATGATGATGAATAATATTTTTCTAATGACGGCAGATTGTCTTTATCTTCAAAAATGCTCCCATCCCCCCAGAAACCTTTGTTGCTTATATCGTCATACGCGGACTTAAAACTTCCCCATGCCTCTGCATTTTTTTTCTCCGCTTCTTGTGCTGCTTTTGAAGATATACTTTTCTTGCTGTTATAATCACATAATGCATCTCCGAATTTTTCAAGCTCTCCCTTAGCTTTTTTGATTTTATTCGCAGTGTTAATAAAAGCTTGTGCATTAGTTACAGAATCCCTCACACACTCCTTGAGATTCTTTACGAAAATTTCAGCATTGCCGATCAATTTATTCATTGCTTCATCGATTGCATCATCTGCAGGCTTCATATTTTTTCTAAAAGATTTCAGTAATTCATTCATAGCCTCTTCTGCAGGATCATCACACAAAGAAACTAAAAAACTGCTTACAAGTGTTCCTGAAGCTTTTATAACCTCATTCCTGACGGTATCCTGAAAATTTTTCCATGCCTTATCTTTTATTTTATTTAGCGTATCAAGATAATTGTTGCATATTCCCCTAGCTTCTTCTGGTTGCACTGACCAAGCTAAAGACACACTCCTCCTTCCTGCTGAGCTGACTTCTGCTGTAGCAAAAGCACCTGTAGACATAGTATATCTCACATTATATGCACGATTCTTTACTATGACTGAAACATTTTTACCCTTAGGAAGATATACAGCTATGAATCTCGACATCTCTTCTGGATTGCTGAAATTACTATTGTTTTCACTGTCATTCCTAAAATCAGCTACTCCTCCTAAGATAGCTCTGGCAAATGCTTCTTTGTAGTCTCCTTCATCAGGTATGTTGCTAAGAGTTATCTCGCTGACAACGATTTGCTTCTTTATCTTTTCAATTTGTGACGAAGGAGGCTCTTCATTCACGTCTTTGGCTGTACTATCAGGAAATGCCAGCCTCAGCTTCTCCATAAATTTATTTTCAACAGTTTCTATGGCATCTGTCCCTTTTGTGTAAAGTGGATTTCTTGAAGTGTAAAATATCAAATGCCATATACCTCCAAGATTAACCTGATGTTTTTTGCCATCAACGTTGATTTCCCATATCGCTGGATCAAATATCATGTTCTTTGAATAGGACAGTCGCGCAGAAATTATGTAATGCTTGAAATCACTATCGTTATCCTCTTCTTGTAATTTTGGCCATCCTGAAAGCAAATTCATAGTCGGTGGGTATTTGATTAAATTCACTGTTATCTTATCAGCAGGCGAATAAATATATTCAATTCCATTGATTACCTGATAACGGCAACTGTACATATCTGCCTGAGCAATTACTGTATTATCGGCCTTAACAGTAAGATACATTTCTTCTGGCAAAACAGTTAAAGACTGATGATTTTCTACAGTATACATGTTCGGGTTGGATTTACGCTTAAAATGTGTAGTGGCAGCTAAGGCCTGATAATCTCCCATTTCTGCACTGTCACTTTTCCCATCCCCATCAGAATCTGCTACACTAGGATTTGTCCTCCAGATTTTGCCGTACTGATCCCTCATACCAGATACTTCTACAAGATCAGGGAGACCATCTTTGTCTGTATCTTTAGTTGAACCTATATACGTATTCTGAAGATCCATAAACGCATCTTTAAGGTCACTTGCTTTTTCAGCATAAAGATAACTTCCGCCTGTTTTATCAGAGATGTTTTTCATGAGGTTTGTATCAACGCTTCTGCCTATGCCTACAGTGACAACTTTTTGATTATTACTTTTCAGTTCATCAAGAAGCGATTCAGATACTGGAAAATCGGCGTATCCATCTGAAAGCAAGATAACAATTGACTGATAACGATTGTCATGTGAACTGTAATCTTTTGCAAGATTCAGAGCAGCAGACATGTTTGTGCTTCCCGATGCCCTTAAAGAAGATATATACTGCTTAACCGTATCTCGATTATCTCCAGCACGCAACGGGTTAAAAACTGTTCGTGCAGAGCTTGAAAATGCAATAACAGAAATATAATCATCGTCAGCAAGAATATCAACAAGACCATTTGCAGCATTTATACTCTGTTCCATATTAGAACCGCTCATACTACCTGAACAGTCCATAGCAAGCACAACGCTGTAATACGGAGATGAATCTGTTCTGACAGCTGGAAGTCTGGAGTTGATAAACCAATCATAAATATCACGAAGCGCAAGAAAGATATTACAGAAGTGAGTTGTTTTTACAGTGACAGTGAAATTCTCAATATCAACAGAAGTTGAGCCAAGAAAATCTACTATGTCATTTGATTCGTCATACCAGAGAACAGCAAGATTGTTAATATCTATTTCATCTATGCTGACATCAAAACTTTCTGACGAATATTCTGCGCATAAATTTTCAGCATATTCCTGCAGTAAATCAGGGGCACATTTGAATGTAATTGTTGCCTCCTGTAAGTTAGCAAATTCATCCTGATATGCATTCGTGAAAGACAAAACATCACCCACACGACCTGGAACTTCAAGCAATGGAGTATCGGTAATGCTTTTTATAATTACTGTCCCCGTTCCACTCATAACGTAATGCACATCAATGCTGAGTAACGGAGAATTATCGAACGATACAGAAACTTCTCCTGCTATGTCTGTGCTCATTGTTATGAGTTCATGTTCTTCTTCGTCTAAAGGCAATATTTCTCCCCATCTTGCTGAAAGCGTAATATCGTAATAAATTATTCTGTCATCAAAATCGAAAGCATCATCATACTCGTCAACCCATCCTAAGAACACTTTATCTTCTGCTTCCGGGTCTATCGGTCTTTCAGCATTTGTATATGCAGGAACAATCTGGCTTTTTACATTACTTCCTCCCTTAGAGTCAAAGGTCACAGTAAAATATGTAGGTTCTGAAGGTGTGTATTCCTCTTTATCTGACCTGTTTGAACTACTATTGCTTCCTCCTCCACAGCCTCCTGAAGCAATCACGAAGAACATCATCACAGCAAAAAGAACGCATAAATACTTCTGCCTGAATTTGAACATAACTTATTACCTCCCTGAGTTTTTCTTAGTAAAAATATACATGCACAACCAACAATTAACCCTTCACTATATGCTATAATTAGAGACAATAAGTAAGAGAGCGGTCAACTTAAACTGACCGTGCAAGATATTTCTACTCGATTAAAAATATTTTAGCATAATTCTCTTGCTTTTTCATTTTGTCTTCATGATTGCAAACAAAATCACACTAAAAATTTTCGTACAGAATTATTCTGTAATTTCTCCCCGTCAATTAGTGAATTAAATGCTATATAATTACCTTATCCACAAATTTTATTCAGGAGGGTAATTCAAGCATGTTAGCAAACGCAAAAGAAATGCTCACAAAAGCAAAAGCCGGACATTATGCAGTAGGTCAGTTCAACATCAATAATCTCGAATGGACAAAGGCTGTCCTTCAGGTAGCAGAAGAACTCAAAGCACCCGTCATTCTCGGTGTATCAGAAGGCGCAGGGAAATATATGGGCGGATTCAGAACGGTTCAGGCAATGGTCGAGGCAATGGATAAGGAACTCAAGATTTCCGTTCCCGTATGCACACACCTGGATCACGGAACGTATGAAGGTGCATACAAGTGCATCAAGGCAGGCTTCACGTCAATCATGTTCGACGGATCACATTTCCCCATTGATGAGAACGTAGCGAAGACCATAGAACTTGTTCACGTTGCACACAATCTCGGAATGACAATCGAAGCAGAAGTAGGAGCAATCGGCGGAGAAGAAGACGGCGTTGTCGGAATGGGCGAATGTGCAGACCCTGACGAGTGCAAGAGAGTTGCAGATCTCGGCGTTGATATGCTCGCGGCAGGTATCGGCAACATTCACGGAAAGTATCCTGCAAACTGGAAAGGCTTATCATTCGAGACACTTGCGGCCATTCAGGAGAAAACAGGAATCATGCCGTTAGTTCTTCACGGCGGATCAGGAATCCCCGATGAAATGGTGAAGAAGGCAATCACACTCGGAGTGTCAAAGGTCAACGTCAACACTGAATGCCAGTTATCATTTGCGGCGGCAACAAGAAAATACATCGAAGCAGGCAAAGACAACGAAGGCAAAGGCTATGACCCCAGAAAATTACTCGCACCCGGCGTTGAAGCAATCAAGGAGACAGTGCGCGAGAAAATTAAACTCTTCGGTTCGGACGGCAAAGCGTAAATTGAGCGTGAAGAAATATTATCTTGACGGAAAATTTATCGGTGATGGGAGCCTCGCTGTTATTGCGGGGCCTTGCTCACTTGAAAGCCCGGAAATTGCGTTACGTGTCGCACGATGCATGAAACGTCTATGCGATGAACGTAACCTGCTCTACATCTTCAAGGCATCATTCGACAAAGCAAATCGAACATCTGTACATGCATGGAGAGGGCCAGGTCTCGAAAAAGGACTCGAACAGTTAAACGATATAAAGCGAATGATGAACGTACCAGTCATAACTGACATACATGAAAGCTATCAGGCAGCTCCAGTCGGACAGGTCGCAGATATAATTCAAATACCAGCGTTCTTATGCAGACAGACAGATTTGCTCACTGCCGCCGCTAAGACAGGAAGAATCATCAACATAAAGAAGGCACAGTTCCTCGCACCTGAAGACATGATATATACTGCCGCTAAATGCCGCGAAGCAGGAAACGATAACGTAATATTCTGTGAGAGAGGCACGTTCATGGGTTATCACAGACTGGTTGTCGATATGACCAGCTTAATCACTATGAGAGAGTTCGGTTATCCTGTCATGTTCGATGCGACACATTCAGCACAGAAGCCCGGAGGTTTAGGAGGAATGAGCGGAGGAGATTACAGATTTGCATTTCCATTAGCGAGGGCAGCTGCGGCTGTAGGAATTGATGCAGTATTCGCTGAAACCCACCCTAACCCTAAAGAGGCATTAAGTGACGGGCCTAACATGATTCCTCTCGATCAGATGAGCAGATTTCTCGATGAAGTATTAGCAACTCACAATACAACACAGACTTTCATGAAAGAAGACATAACTGAATAATAATATGATATTCACAGATGAAGAATTATTGAACTCAGCACGCAGTTTAATGCGCACAGAAGCAAACGAAATTTTAAGTTCAGCAGATAATCTCACTACAGAAATAGTAACAGCATCAAGATTGATTCACTCATGCACAGGAAGAGTTGTAGTTGTCGGATTGGGGAAGTCAGGCCATGTAGGACGTAAAATTTCCGCAACTCTTGCCTCTCTCGGAACACCTTCATTCTTTCTTCATGCGGCAGAAGCTGCACACGGTGATCTTGGCATGGTTCGACATGAAGACGTTGGTCTCTTCATCAGTAACAGCGGAGCATCATCTGAAATTGTATCTTTAATTCCTCATTTCAGAAGACTGGGTGCAAAGATGATAGCTATTACTGGCAATCTGTCTTCAACGTTAGCGGAACACTCTGACATTGTGATTAATGCACACGTTGATTCAGAAGGTGATCCGTTACAGCTAGCACCAATGAGCAGTACGACATTAGAACTCGTTATCGGTGATGCAATTGCTGTTATCGTTACGATACTTCGGGGACTCACACGTGAAGATTTTGCTCTCTATCATCCGGGAGGTGCACTTGGCCGCAAGTTACTGACCAAAGTACGCGATATTATGTCTACTGGTGAACGTGTGCCTATCGTAAAAGAAGGAGTTTCTCTGAGAGATGCATTGTTTGTGATTACAGGAAAGGGTTACGGCACTGCATGCGTTGTTGATAATGAAGGAATGCTCACGGGAGTATTCACTGACGGAGACCTGCGCAGACTCATGGAACGTGTTGGTGTTGACGCGTTCAGTGTGAAGATTGAAGACGCAATGACACATAGCCCGAAGACAATCAGCCCTGACGCTTTGGCCGCAGAAGCAGTGAAGATAATTGAACAGTATGAAATAAGCGTATTGATTGCAGTTGAGAAAAATAAACCTGTAGGGATAATTCACATTCACGATTTACTGAAGGCAGGTATAGCATAATGAAGATTATAGGAATAATACCGGCAAGATTCGCGTCTACGAGATTTCCGGGTAAACCTTTGGCTGATATTTTAGGGAGACCTATGATTCAGCATGTGTATGAACGCGCCATGAAGGCAGAAAATTTATGTGACGTTCTGGTTGCAACTGATGACACAAGAATTTATGACTGCGTGAAGAGTTTCGGAGGCCATGCTGTTATGACGGCTTCAAATCTTCCGAACGGGACTGCAAGATGTGAAGAGGCAGTGAGACTTTACGATGATGAATCAATCAATGCAGTGATAAATATTCAGGGTGATGAGCCATTGATGAATCCCATTATGATTGACGAAGTTGCAGAATGTCTGCGCGATAATGAATGCGTAACATTATGCAGAGAATTAGACGGCGATTTTGAGAATCCCAATGTCGTTAAGGTTGTGATATCTCAGGATAACAATGCATTATATTTCTCGCGTTCACTAATTCCATATAAACGGAACAAGTCAGACCTGCCTGTGTATCAGCACATTGGTATATACGGTTACACAGTGAAATTTCTGAAAGAATATGTAGCTCTCAGCAATACCCCTTTGAGCGATGCAGAATCACTTGAACAATTAAAAATTCTCGAACATGGCCGGAAAATTTATGTTAAGGTTACGCGGTGCAAAGATGAAAACGTTGGAGTAGATACACCGGAAGATTTAGATGAAGTGAGGCGGATAATGAAATATGCCTGAATTCAAACATGTAGTAGTAGTAAGTGACGGCATAAGAGGACACTATCACCAGTCAGGCGGGATTGCCGAATGGATAGAGAGATTGAGCGGAGCAAAATTTGAAGATACGATAAATATTCCGAAGTTCTCAGGTCTGAAAAAGATAATAGAATTGAAAATTTCAGCACGTAAACTCAAAACAGGCGATAAGACAGCCGCACGTGATTGGCTTCAAAATCTGGAAATAGATTTTAACGCAGACCCTGATACACTCTTCATCTCAGCTGGAAGTTCAGCAGCACCTTTCTGCCTCGCTATGGCACGTGCAACAGATAACAAATGTGCTGTCATAATGACACCTTCAATGCTTGGAACAAAACCTTTCGATTATGCGATTATTCCAGAACATGATCCTCATGACCCGTTAGACAAGAAGATATTCACTACTTTAGGCGCACCAAATCACATTTACATTCCTGAACTCAAGAATATAGGCAAGGCATTTTTCTCTGGAAAATCTTTCTTTACTGAGAAGATAGTTGCTGTGTTAATAGGAGGAACTGACGCGAATTATAATCCCAATACTGAATGGGCACAAAAGGTTCTCTCATATCTCGCTTACGTTAAGGACATTACAATTCTGCTAACGACATCAAGACGTACAAGTGAAGCTCTCGATGATGAAATCATAAAAATGTTCGAGAAAAATCCTTCTGTGGGTTACATGGCGATAATGTCAAAGCATCCTGAAATTAATTCTCTAACTGCCATGCTTGGAACTGCAACTCATGTTCTCGTTACTGAAGATTCTGTTTCAATGGTCTCTGAGGCTGCTACGGCTGGCTTCAAAGTCGGGTTAATTCGCGTTCCAAGAATCACGAATCCAATTAAGAGCATGTTAGGTTACGGAGCACAACGTTTTGATGAACTCTTCGCGAAAATGGCGAATCAAGGTCTCATTGAGGATTTAGGTGATAATCCTGACTTCGTGAATTTCCTTGAGCCTTACGAACAGAAACACTATCAGGATTTCAACGAGGCCAAGAAAGCCGCACAATGGATACTAGAGAGCAGATAATATTATTCATGCCCCCGTTATATTATGTCCTTGAATGGAGGCATGAATTATTCAATATCTTATCGTAAAAATCTTCAGTTCTTTGTGCAGTTTCTTCAAACATAATTAACTTCTCAGATGAAAGAGGGCTTGCTGAACCTCCATTGATTACGCGTTCAATCGCATTTTTCCACGCAGAAACATCATCATGCGGAAGCAGACTCCCATATGAAAATACTCTCAGAGGCTCAAGGTCTGACGCAAGAACAGGAAGACCTGACGCTAATGCCTCAGCAACAACGAGACCGAATCCTTCAGAATGAGACGGGAATAACAGACATGCAGACCTGCTCATGAATTCATCAGTATCATCACGGAAGCCATAGAACTTTATGCGTTCACTTATACCTAATGATTCAGCAAGTGATTCTAATTCATGTCTCTGTGATCCGTCTCCTACAACATCAAGTGTCCAGTCATAATTTTTCAGTTGTCCTAAAGCATTAAAGGCTGTATCGAGACCTTTGCGTCTGGCTAAGTATCCGACATAGAGAAATTTTTTGTTCTCAGGAAAATATTTGCCTTGCCATAAAACCGAAGGCTTTCTTATTCCGTTGGGTATAGTGATAGTGTTCTCAGGCAGATAACCTTTGAGTTCTTCCTGAACTGATTCTGATACGCATATAACACCGTCAGCATGTCTAAATGGTAATATTCCGATGTTCAATGAGTACGGTGCGTGTGCAGTCATTATCCATTTAGTTTTTGTGATGACTGATGTCCTCCATGCAACCCATGCAGGCACCCTTGAATGTGCGTGAATGATGTCCCAGTCATTAATCTTTGCGAGATATTTTGCGCTGTATAATCCCGTGAATATATTCTTTCTGTGTACAGGCAGATGAAGAATTTTCATGTTATGTTCAGGAAGAAATTTTTCGAGTTTTCCTCCTGCTGTTGCGAGAGTTATTATGTGATTATGTTTCACCTGTTCATGACATAACTGCAAAACATAACGTTCAACTCCGCCTTCTTCAAATTCAGGAACTATGTGAAGTATTCTCATGTTTTAATTTCTCCGTATCATATATAATTCAATTAAGCTATTATAGACTCACAGGTTAAAATAAAAACACATCAACGAAGGAGTGATGTACATGGCGATAAAGAAAGCAGTAGTAATAGGAGGCAGCAGCGGAATCGGTCTTGCGGTCTCACGGAGATTAATCGACAGAGGATATGCCGTAAAGATTCTCGGAATTCATGAACCAGACAGAAAAGTGATCCGTGAATCTGAATGTGAGTATGTGTATCATGATCTGCGTTACCCAAATGAAGAATATCTGCATTCTCTTGCACATGATGAAGACATCAACGCATTGTTCATATCTTCTGGCATTGGAAGGTTTTCGGATTTCCAGTATTTCCACACGGCAGAGATTGAGAAAACATTTCTGATTGATACAGTCTCGCCGGTAAAAATCATAAGAGAATTTTACGATAAGTCTACTGTTTCTTTAAGAGAGATAAGAAGATTTAATAT
>CAJOLN010000062.1 GCA_905235395.1 uncultured Synergistales bacterium | reverse complement strand
AGCAAAACTACCAGCACGGAAAGAAAAAACACACGTAATTTTTTATTCAAAACCATTTTCCTCCTTCCAAAATTAAACCAAATTCACACAAAACAAAAAATGTTCCATGTGAATAACCTCAAAACGCGTATCCGTAAAAATTCTTCACGGACTTAATCTAAGTCTCTACCGCTATCCTTCCCATTGATAACGTGCGGCCATACCCCAAGCATAAAAACTCAAAGCTGCCGCCCGCAGACTACTATTTTCCCTAAAGAGAACAGTCCGTAAACGCAGAACTACACCTCCATGAACCGCATCGTTACACATTCAGAGCACCTCCTTATTTGATATTACATTCCTCGTGGTGATTGCTGTCCTTGATGACGTACCCGGAATGCATATTGTGAAACTAGACAGAAGATACGCAGACCTAAGAACAGCTTTACAGAGATTAGGTACGCCGTTATGTTGGGAATTATACACGTAAAAACCCATAAAACGCAATAGTTAATTTTTCCGTGTGATTTAATTTATTATATGAAAAATTTAAACTAAAGGTGATAAACATAATTATAGCTGTTATTGCAGAATTCAACCCTCTGCACAAAGGTCATCATGAACTCATGAAAAATATAAATGATGACTGCATTGTGATTCTATCATCGAATTTCACTCAGAGAGGAAGCCCGGCACTGACAGATAAATTCATTCGCGCAGATATGGCAGTGAAAGCCGGTGCAGATATCGTGATTGAAATTCCGTTTTTGTTCGCGTGTTCTGCTGCTCAGGATTTCTCACGAGGGGCTGTTGATGTGATTGCACGTTCAGGACTCGCTGACTCGATTTCGTTCGGAATGGAGGATACGGATTTTCCTCTTGAGGCTCTCGCTGATGAATTGATTCTCAGACATGAAATTTATAATGCTGCTCTTCGTGATGAAATTAAAAAGGGAATTTCATTTTCAAAAGCTAATGCACTCGCTCTTGAACATGTTATGCCCGGCGCGTTTGATTTCGTATCAATGCCTAATAATATGCTCGCACTGTCATACACTCTCGAAATCAAAAAACGTAATTATAATTTGAAGATAAGACCAATAAAACGAACAGGAAATTTCAAAAGCAGATTGATTCGCGAGAATGTGAATCAGAATCTTGGAATGATGCCGGAATTCGCGAGTGATATTTTGATGAGTGCAATGCGTAACGGGAGGCTGTCTGATGAATCAAAACTCTGGCCTCTCATTCAAAGTATGTTCATTCACTGCGGACGCGGGGAACTGAAGAGCATATACGGAATTGATGAGGGAATTGAAGGTTTGTTCCTGAAGAACTGGAAAGGCTCTGACGGTCTTGATGACTTCATAGGAAGGTGCGTATGTGCGAGGTATACACGCGCTCATATAAGAAGAAGGCTTATGTATATTCTGCTTGGCCTCAATCGCTGGGAGGTTGTAGGCGCACTCAGAGGAGGCGTACCTTATGCGAGAGTTCTTGCGTTCAGTCAGAGAGGCAGAATGATTCTGAGGGAACGTTCTGAAGGTTCAAAGATACCAATCATAACGAGGCTTGCTG
The DNA here is from genome assembly GCA_905235395.1 of uncultured Synergistales bacterium. Classification (GTDB taxonomy): domain Bacteria; phylum Synergistota; class Synergistia; order Synergistales; family Aminobacteriaceae; genus JAFUXM01. Next base: position 8,229 of record CAJOLN010000062.1, on the reverse strand, counting down.
AGGCGAAAACGAGACGGGGAAAATTTTTCGCACAGACGGAAATCAAAGCGTCATTGCTTTATGAACTGACGGTTGAGAGACCTGACATGAATAATGAAACGCGTACAGTGTTAAAATTCCAGTAAAAGTTTTTCACAATTCAAAAGGGGAGATTACTTTTTCATGAAACGAAACACTTTTCACATTGCACTCTTCATATGCATACTCGCATGTTCATGTTATGGTCTGTGGCCGAGATTCATAATGGAGAGCAGGAATAACAACATTGCAATCATATCGGATTACCGCGAAGTGTCGGCACTGTCGAAAAGTTCAGGCATGAGTGTTGATGATGCAATAGCGGTTCTGATTCGCAACGGCATAACGGGGCTTATGGTGAGCGAACTTACGGGAGACAACATAGATCACGGTGTGGGTCAGGCGGAAATGAGGAAGGTACATGATCCTGAAAGAGGCACAGAGGGAACGATAGTATCAATACTTCCAACGAGCACGCATAAGGAACTTCTGAATCGCTGGCTGAGAATTCGATTTGCTGTATCAGACGACAAAACTAACAGCCCTCTTCTGCTTGCACTGCCTGCAAACGTTCTCAAGAATGCTGGAATGATTCCCGACATTGACGGATTGGAGGCAGCGAAACGTTCAGGTTTGAAGATATACTACAGGCCCGCGTCATCACCTGGTCATTTATCGAATCAGGCATCAGTGATGATGAGAGAAGTGAACGCACTGTACCCTATAAGCGTTTTCACACCAGCAGGCGAATACGTATCAGGTTATCCCGATGTCAGCGTTATGGCGAATACTGCGAATGAGCTTCATATTCCTCTTGCTGTAGTTGAGTTCTCGCGTCAGGTTGGCGAACCTCAGTTGAACGCATTAGTATCACCGAATCTGCTTGCACTTCACAGCGTAACGAATGAGGAGATGACATCACGAAGGATCTCACGGAAGGCACTGAGAGACAGAATGGTGAGAGCTGCACTTGAACGTTCGGTGAGATTGCTTCTGTTAAGGAGTGCGCCGGCGAACACATCAAATTTCAATTTCAATGATTATGCTGAAGAAGTAAGGCTGCTTGCGAATGAACTCAAAGATCACGGGTTTAATCTTTCATGGCCTGAAACTGTTTTTGCTGACTACAACCTGAACCGTAATATTTTTGCGGCATGGGCACTCTCTGCGGTATTCATCTTCGCATTGTTCCGTTATCTTTCAAGAATGGGGCTGAACATGAACATGAAGAGCGTATATGCACTTGTGATTGTGAGTTTGGTGACAGCATTTGTGATTCTGAAAGTACCTTTTGCGGCGAGAATAACAGGGGCATTCACAGCACCGTTAATAGCGGTTGAAGCGTCACTGCTTGCTATGGATTCAGGAAGGAAACGAAATATACTGCCTGCGTTCGCGTTTGCAGTTCTGGGAGGTCTTGCACTTGCGTCATTCTTCAGTGTTACGTCATACATGATGAGGCTTCAGACTTTTTCGGGAGTTAAACTCACTCTTGTACTGCCTCCTGTGCTTGTGTTGCTGCATGACCTGAAGAGGCGAATTCACCCTGAATCTCTGATTGAGTTTCTATCACGTCCTCCGTTATGGGGAGAACTGATTCTCTACGGAGTTTTGTTGGGCGGAGTAGCATTCATAGTGTACAGAAGTGACAATGTAGCGAACGTTTCAGGCTTTGAGATGAGCATACGTGCTTCACTTGAGAAGATGCTTGTTGCGAGGCCAAGAACAAGGGAAGTCTTCTTAGGTTACCCGTGCATATTAGTGCTGGCATATCTTGTGAGCAATAATTACTTTGCACGTTACAGAGAGATTTTCAGAATAGGTGCTGCATTGGGTTTCTCATCGGTCATCAATTCATTCTGTCATTTTCATACTCCTATGACTATGATTCTGCTTCGTGAGTTCAATGGCTTATGGACGGGCCTGCTTGTCGGTTTAATTGCCGTCATCGTGATTAAGTTCGTGATTGTGCCGTTGCTTAGGCTCATTCGTCCGCTGATATCGTGATGAGAAGATACAGGGCTGCATTGCTTGGCTATTACGGGTTCGGTAATCTCGGTGACAAATTGCTGCTTCAGTCATGCATTGAGATTCTGAAGAGGAACGGAATATCACAAGAGAAGATTGTTGTGCTGTCAAATAATCCTTCGGAGACATCAGAAAGTTTTCATGTTGATTCTGTGAATCGCTGGAAGGTTCGTGAAGTTATTCATACGTTCAGTAAAAGTGATTCGCTGGTGCTTGGAGGCGGAGGATTGTTTCAGGATTCAACGAGCGTGAAGTCATGCGTATGGTACTGGGGAATCGTGAAACTTGCGAGAATTCTGGGCTGTAAGGTTTATGCACTTGGCCAGTCATTCGGGCCTCTGAACTCTAAGCTCTCTTTTGTTCTCACACGCAGTGCACTGAACTCATGCATGAGGATTCATGTCCGCGATGAACCTTCGTATAATATTGCTCTGACCTCGAAGTGCAGGAACGTAACGCTAGGCAGTGATATTGTGATGACACTGAAGCCTGATTCATATTCGCATGATGATAACGGGTACATGCTTGTGAATTTGAGGCCAAGTCCGAAGCTGAATGACTTTGTGAGAATCATAAAGCCTCACCTGACACACGCAAACATAAAGGGAGCTGCACTTTCAGATGAAGATATAGAGCCTCTGAAGATGATAATGAATCCTGAAGACATTGTGAGAGTGAAGAGCTTTGATGATGCAAAAGATTTGTGGCGAGGTGCGTCATCTGCACTTGGAATGAGATTGCACTTTGGAGTTCTCTCAAGAATATTCAGAGTTCCATTGTCTATGATGCCTTATGATGTTAAGGTAAGTGAGTTTGCGAAACAGTCAGGTGTGCCGTGCATTGTTGATTCGTATGCTGAACCTGTAATGCCTTGTGAGATCCCCGAAGACGTATATGCAGTTGATGAAGTATTCAGTGAAATTAAATCATTGTGATAAAATTTCCGCATGGATAAGCACAGGATAGATGAACTCGGAATAAGATATGTAGAAAGTCTGAAGCTCTATGAGGAATATGCAACGCGAATCAGGAATTTGATTCAGGATCTCATTGAGCTTGAAGGAGTTGAGTTTTACGCCATTGAAGGCTGGGCTGAACCTCCTGCTGAATTATTGCGCATTCTCTCAGCCATTGAGGAAAAAGATTTATCAGGCATTGACCTTGTAACAATAAGGGTACTTCTGAGATTTCCTGAAGACGTACTGCGAATTGAGGAAGTCATCAGGGCGGAGTTTGATATTGATTCGACCCGTTCAGTTCCGTCCAGCGGACTTGAAGACCCGTACCGTTTTGGTTATCCCGCAGTTGTCTACGTACTATCACTATCAGAATCGCGTTCAGGTCTCCGTGAATGGGCAAAGTATAAGGATTTAAGTTTTCGGCTTGAGCTTCGCACGATGTTACAGGAGGCATGGGCAACAATATTCCCGAAAGTGAATCAGACAGTCGGAACGTTATCCGAAAAGAAACTTACGCGTGAACTTGTGCTTTTGGCTGCATTGCTTGAGAAGGCGGATCAGGGGTTTCTGTCACTTCGCAACGAGATAAAAGATGAGGCGTTATTGATTCCTCCGTCTGGTAATCCCGGCCCTAAGAAATCTGAATCAATTAATGCCGAGCAATTATTCACGAATGATGAGCTATATAACCTCTTCAGGGAAGATTCATCAATTCTTGGTCGGTGGAATGCCGCTGTACTTGAAGCAGGGTTTCCAGCATTCACGCCTGATTCTGATTATCTGCGTGAGAGCTTTGAATATTTTTGCAGGATACTCAGAGCAGCAGGGATAGATACGCTCTCTGAAGTGAAGAAATTTCTTGCGGACATGGAGACAGATAACAAGGGCATGCGTCAGCTCAGGACACTTCATGATACGTTCAGGAATAATGCAAGGTGGCGAATGGATCCGTTCTCTGCGTTGTTCCTGCTGGTATTGAATTTCAGGTGGGAATATCTCAAGGATAAGGACTTAGTGAAACTCAACATAAAGAAAGGATCAGATCGTATAAGCGGAACAGATTGAAATTTATATTTTGGGGGATTTTTTTGCAATGCGTTCAATGATTTTATGGGCAATAGTTTCATATCTCATCGGCTCATTTCCAACGGGCTATGTAGTGACGAAATTATTCCATAAGAATGAAAACGGCAAGCGTGATTATCTTGATATCAGGAAGGTAGGTTCAGGTGCAATCGGAGCAACGAATGTAGGGCGTGTAATGGGGCCTGTATGGTCATGGTTCACTGCGATAGTAGACATGCTGAAGGGTGCTTTTGCGTTATTGCTTGCGGCTCATATTGCTCCTGTTGAATCTCAGGAGGCGATAATGGCTCTTGCTGGCTTTACTGTAGTGCTTGGTCATATTTTCCCTGTGTGGCTGAAGTTCAAAGGCGGAAAGGGAGTAGCGACATCATACGGTACAATATTTTTTATATGGCCGTACTACTCATTTGCAGTTGTGCTTGTATGTGCGGCAATCTGGTACATCATCAGGGGAACGACCCGTTATGTCTCACTTGCATCAATGCTTTCATTATCTGCGAGTTCATTATGTCTTGCTATGCTTGGTGCACCGAACGTGTTTATCTTGCTTGCAGCAGGATTGGCGGCATTAGTAATTTTCAGCCACAGAGAAAATATCGTAAGACTGATTCACGGAACGGAGAACAAGTTCACAGGTTAAAATAAGAATTGGCTTCCCTGAATCGAATCGGGGAGGTCAAATTTTTACCTGCTCATTGTCAAGCATATTGAAGAAAACAAATTTGAATCTGCATAGGTCTTCTTCCTTCTCGTTCACAATATCTGCATCAATAAAAAATATTTTTTTCCCTGCTTTGCGAACTTTGGCTGTGCATATCAACTTCACTGCATTTCTTGCGCCTCTAAGATAATCAACATGACCGTTAATAGTTACACCATTACCTCCTGCACTAAGAAACGCAACGCCTGAAGTATCATCAGCCATAGTGAAGAGAACTCCTCCGTAAGGTATGCCATAAGGATTAAAATGATATTCCTGAAGTTCAAGCTCACTAACTGCTTTGCCTTCTCCGATTTCAATAAAACGAAACCCAGTTTTGCATTCAATATCATTCTTCAGAATATCAAGTGCATTCTTCTTGTCTCTTATGTCATAGCTCATGAAAAATAATTCACTCTCCTGTGAAAATATTAAATGGAATTATAAGCGTGATTTGACAAAAAAAGAATATGCATGTAAAATTTGCGCTCGTTGAAATATTACGAATTTACTAAATATTTTGAGGGTGTTATTTTATGACAGACGAAACCGGGAGAAGACGATCTAATAACCTGATACTTGATACGGCACTGTTAGATTTTTATGCAGCTGCTGACGACATGCACCTGAGTGAAGGATTAATTTCAATCCTAAGTTACCCGGAACGCAGAGTAGATGTATCCGTTCCTGTTGAAATGGACGACGGAACAGTGAAAGTGTTTCATGGCCACCGTGTACAGCATTCCACAGCGTTAGGGCCGTCAAAGGGCGGTATTCGTTACGCAATGGACGTAACTGGTCAGGAGTGCGAAGGACTTGCAATGCTCATGACATGGAAGTGTTCACTTGCAGGAATTCCTTACGGCGGAGGCAAAGGCGGAATATGCTGTGACCCAACAGCAATGTCACGAAAAGAAAAAGAAAAAATGTCGAGAACATACGGTGCTAGAATCGCTCCCATTATCGGCAGATGGTCAGACGTACCTGCTCCTGATATGTACACAGGCGGTCAGGAAATGGTCTGGATCATGGATACGATATGCAAAATGCTCGGACACTTTGAACCCGCAATGCTAACGGGTAAGCCAATAGATTACTGGGGTGCGCCTGGACGAACTGAAGCAACAGGAAGAGGACTCGCGGCATGTGCATTTGAACTGATGAGGCAGAAAGGACTTGACCCTTCAAAAATGAAGGCGGCGGTTCAGGGATTTGGAAACGTTGGAAGTTACACGGCAAAGATACTCAATGACGCAGGAGTTACAATCATTGCGATAAGCGACACAACAGGCACATACTACAATCCGAAGGGAATAAATGTAGCAAAGGCATTCGAGTACATGAACACGAATCCCGGTCTGAGAGGAAAAAAGCTCACAGGCTTCGAGAAGGAAGGCTGCGAGAAACTAGGACTTGATGATGTTCTCTTCGTGGATTGCGATTTCTTATGCCCCTGCGCACTTCAGGGAACGATTAACAAGGACACAGCACCGAAGATTAAGGCCAAGTACATAATTGAAGGTGCAAACAGCCCAACCACAACCGAAGCTGAACCCATTCTTGATGATGCAGGCGTTATTGTTGTTCCTGATTTCTTAGCGAATGCAGGCGGCGTTGTAGGTTCATACTTTGAATGGGCACAGAACCTTCAGGGCTGGACATGGTCAGAAGACACATATAACAAGAGGCTCGTTGAACTCATGACGAATAACTTCCTTAAAGTATGGCAGTATTCAAATGACAAGAAAGTAACCATGAGACGAGCAGCATACATAGCGGCAATAAAGAGAGTTTCAGACATCGTTGAACTTCGCGGTGTGTATCTGTAAACGCAATTAGATTTTTCACACTTTTGTTATGGGCCTCCCTTCCACACGGGGAGGTTTTATTTTTTCACTCTACGCTTTGTACTCTCCGCTGAACACTTCGACTGCCGGGCCTGTCATGAAACATCTGTTTTCATTATCGACACGAATCTTTAAGTCTCCTCCGCGCAAATGGACTGTTACATCTTGATTCCTATCGAGCCTTCCTGATGTTACACCTGCAAATACACTCGCAGTTGATCCTGTTCCGCATGCAAATGTTTCTCCTGACCCTCTCTCATATACTCGCATGTTAATCTCTCTGCGTGATATGACCTCAATGAACTCACTGTTTATTCTGTTCGGAAATCTCTTGTGCCTCTCAAAGTAATCTCCTTCTGACGCAAACTTTGAATCAGGCCATGTATGTATGCCTTTCAGAATCGGATTCTCATCGATGAAATATACTGCGTGATCATTCCCAACGTTTATCCCAATGAACTTCAAATCCATATCGTGAACATGAATATCTTCAGGCATCTCACTGTTCACACTTCCAATTCCCATATCAACGCACACAGATGATACTTTGCCGTCATTGCCTAACGTTAGTTCAAGCTCATGCATTCCTACAGGAGTATCTATCTTCAGCGTCCTTCTGTCTGACGGAACAAGTCCGTGATCGTATACGTACTTGGCCACACAGCGAATGCCATTGCCGCACATTGTATCTGATGAACCGTCTGCGTTGTATAACTGCATGAAGGCATCTGCATTTTCGCACGGAAGAATCAAAATCAATCCGTCAGCACCAATTCCAAAATGACGATCTGAAATCCTGATTGAAAGTTCTTCAGGTGAATCTACTTTCTCTTCAAAGCAGTTCACATACACATAATCATTTCCGCACCCCTGCATCTTTGTGAATTTCATTTTTATCTCTCCTTAAAAAGATACCCCCCTGAAAAATTCAGGAAGGCTTATTCATTCATTCTTTTATCATAGCGTCATATAATGCACAAATAGATTTCTCGTAATCATCATCATCAACTCCGACAATGATATTCAATTCATCTGAACCCTGATCTATCATTCGCACATTCACTCCTGCGTCTGCCAATGCCCTGAATAATTTTGCCGCTGTTCCTTTTGTGCTTACCATTCCTTCACCGACAACTGCAATTGCCGATAAATTTTTCTCAATCGTAATGTAATCTGGATTCAAATCGTTCTTGATTGACCGCAAAATTATTTCACGTTTTGATTCAAACATGGCCGTGTTCACAATGACAGATATAGTATCGATTCCAGTTGGGCAATGTTCAAATGGAACACTGTTATCTGCGAATATGTAGAGTAGTTTTGCACCGAATCCTGTCTCACCGTTCATCATCGACTTCTCAACACGTATTGATGTGAATCCCTTTCTGCCTGCAATACCTGTTACTGCTCTTCGCTTTATGTCCTTCGGTAGTGAGGCAGCAATCATTGTCCCGTTATCATCAGGTGAATTCGTGTTCCGTATGTTAATGGGTATGCCTGCCTTTCGTACAGGGAAGACTGCGTCCTCATGAAGAACACTTGCACCCATATAGCTGAGTTCACGAAGTTCAGTGTACGTTATGTTCTCTAT
>CAJOLN010000061.1 GCA_905235395.1 uncultured Synergistales bacterium | reverse complement strand
ATGAGAAAAATTTTAATGATGCTCGCTATGTTACTGATTGCTTCTGAAGCATATTCATTTGAAAACAGCTATGATGTCATCATCGCAGGAGGAGGCACAGGAGGAACTGCTGCGGCAATTCAGGCATCACGTTTAGGTGTCAGCGTTCTCATTGTTGAACCTACGAACATGCTAGGAGGTCAGGCAACTGCGGCGGGAGTCTCAACGATGGACGACATGAGCAATATTGAGAGCGGAATATATCATGAATTCATGAACAGGATACGCGCACATTACGGAGCAATGAGGAAATCAATATCAACATGTTACTGGAAGAATTACGGCAAGGCATTTGAACCTTCAGTAGGTCATAAGATACTTGCAGACATGGCCGCAAGTGCAGATGTAATGTATCACTCTGAAATCGTGAGTGTGAATGATGAATCTGTGAGCATAAAAAACCCTGAAGGAATCGCGAACGTGAACTACAAGATTCTGATTGACGCAACAGAATACGGAGACATATTGCCGCTTGCAGGCGTGACATACAGAATAGGAAATTCAATCAGTCCGAACATAAACGACACGATGATTCAAGATATAACATGGACAGCAGTAATTCGGAAATATCCCAAAGGAATCCCTGAACATCTTAGAGTTAAGACACCTCTTGAAGGATATGATAAGGCACTGAAGAACTACAGAGATTATGTTGCACGTAACGGATTCGATTTCAAAGGCAGATATCCCATTCATATGCCCGTCAATGTTGCCACACACAATGCATACCGCGCGATACCCGACAGCTATAGTCCTGGAAGTTACACAGGCGCAAAAAAGGACTGGAAGAGAATCACGAAATGCGGAGTGAACTGGGGAAATGATTATCCAGGCATGTACTTATGGCACGGCAGATACGGAATACCTGTGAATTACATTGAGAGCAGGGATATGCGTGATGAGATTGAACGTGAGGCACTCATTAAGACCTTGCACTACATCTACTACATGCAGAATGAACTTCATGAATCGTGGTCAGTTGATGAAAACGAATACAGCAATGATATTCTTCCTGAAGTCGCAAAAGATTTGCCCGATGAATGGAAAGCTATCATGCGTCATATGCCTCCGATACCTTATGTTCGAGAATCACGGCGCATTGTCGGAGAGTATACGCTGAATGCACATGACATTCACATAAATTCAACGAGCTGGCATAACGGAGAGAAGAGTCATGAATTCACAGACGCGATTGCAATTGGAGGATACAACATTGATCTTCACGGCGGAGATGATGATGATGACATTGAAAGCAATTTAGGCGAATCTCAACGCTCAATTGAACGAGATAAACCTTTTGGAGCGTTTCAGGTTCCTCTGAGGGTATTAATCCCAATGAGCAAAGATAATATTCTCGCGGCAGAAAAAAATCTCTCGATGTCAAGATTAGTATCTGGTGCACTGCGTCTTCAGCCAATAACTATGATGACGGGACAAGCTGCGGGAGCACTGGCGGCAATTTCGATTCAGAAGGGGATTAAGCCTCGTGAAGTGAAAGCAATTCATGTTCAGAAGGTTCTCGGTGATTCTGGAGTTGCGATGTCATTATGCAGATACACGGACGTTTCAAGCACGAACAAATACTACGGTGCGATTCAGATTTCAAATTTATATGGGCTGATTGACGCTGAAGTATATCCTTCATTCCCCAAAGGCAGCGTGAACAATCCGGGCAAAGGAGGAAGGACTAAAGGCAGGTTCGGAGTGAATAAAATTGTGAGTGAGAAAGAACTTGCGAAAATAATAGAACGAGCAGAGAAATTCACTGACGGAAAGAAAATTACGCTTCCTGAAAAAAAGAAGCTCACGAAAGGAGAACTTGCTGAATTAATCGTTAATGCTATTTGTGAATGATAATAAGCCCCCTTAAAGCATGAGGGGGTTAATTATTTTCCAACGCAGAAACGGCTGAACATTGAATCTAAAAGTTCATCACCTGCATCAAGGCCAAGTACACGCATTAATGACAACCTCGATGAATTCAACATGCCAGCAATAATATCTTCATCATCACATGCTTCACATTCTCGCAATGCCTCAAGACTTCCGCGAATCTCTTCCATTTGACGCACAGACACATTCAATCCCTCATTGAGCACTGAACCTTCACATGCTGAATCAAATATTTTGGTCTTCAACTCATCAATGCCTGAACCTGTCTTCGATGATACATGAACCTTTTCGCACTGAACATCAATATCATGTGTTACGGTCTCCAAGTCTGACTTGCTGAACACAATTATGATTCGTCTGACCTGATTCATGAGTTCCTTCACGTATTCGAGTTCCTGATTCGTGATTGCCTTTGAGCTGTCGATAACGTACAAGCATATATCGCTGTCATTCATGGCCTCAACTGCGAGCCTTACACCTTCAGATTCGATTACGTCCTCTGCTTCTCGAAGTCCGGCTGTATCTGTGAGCGTAACAGGAATTCCGTTGATGATGATATTCTCATCGATTATGTCCCGCGTAGTTCCGGCAATCTCCGTAACAATTGCGCGTTTCTTTCCGAGTATTGCATTCATGAGCGAAGATTTGCCTGCGTTAGGTGAACCTGCAATGACAACACGAATCCCGTCACGTAAAATCATTCCCGCAGAACATCTTGATGATAATTCTTCGAGTTCCGAAATTACATCATGAATTCCAGAATGAACATCATCATGAAATGTTTCACCTTCAGGAAAGTCTAACTGAATTTCAATTCCGCTCTGAAGAATCAATATCTCATCATGAATTTTCCGTACCCTCTCTGAAAGTTCACCCGTTAATGTTCGTGCTGATGCATGAAGTGCCTCAATGCTTCGTGATTTAATTATGCCTAATACACCTTCAGCCTGTGATAAATCAATTCTGCCGTTGATGAATGCCCTTCGTGTAAATTCTCCTGGTTCAGCTAATCGTGCTCCGTTCCTGAGTGCGAGTTCAAGACACAATTTAGCGATTAGAATTCCTCCGTGCGTATGAACTTCAACTATATCTTCACCTGTATAGCTTTTCGGTTTCATGAAGTGTACAGCAAGAACACGGTCGATTATCTTTCCGTCAGAATCAAGAAGATTTGTGAGATACATTCTGCCTGATTCATCGAAAACTTTTCGGGATAATATATGTCCTGAAACATTAACGGCATCAGGGCCGGAGATTCTAATTACTGCTATTCCGCCTTCACCTAATGCCGTTGATATTGCTGCTATCGTATCGTTCAATCTATCTTACACTGGCTGTGCTTTGAGCCATTCCTCTGCTTTTGCACGACTGCTTACTTTCCCTGTTCCTACGGCCATGTCCAAACCTTCAAGGAGTTCACCGACTCTTCTTCCGGGCTTTATGTGCAGGAGGTTCATAACTTCGCGGCCTGTCATGTAGCGTGATGCTCCTTCTGTCTGAAGCGATACGGCTCTGAATCTCCTCAATACCTGTCTGAGATTCCATGTGTTATTGTCGAGAACGTCTCTGCATTGCTCAATGAAACCTTCTGCATTGGCTACACACTTCGCGAATTCTAATGCTATTTCTACTGCATCAGGTGAATACTCAAGTACATCTTCACAGAATTTCTGCTCGCTCATAGGTTCATAGAACGTCTTGTATCCGTTGATTATCGCAATAACTTCTTCGATTGTCTCTGAAGGTATATTCCAGCGCGTCAGATACTCCTTCACTAAACGATCTGAAACTTTTGTTCTGTCACTTCCGTCGAGTTTCGTTGTGCCGATTCTGCTGAACAGTCCGGCAAGAACAAACGCATCATTCTGCATTAACTTGTTCGTGTCCATTCTGCTCTCAATTCTGGCCAGCGTAGTGACAACATGATCGAACAATGTCTTTCCTTCGGTTATTCCGTCCGGGATTCTGCGAAGGTCATCAAGTTCTTTCAGGAAGAATGGAAGCATTTCGTACTTGTCGCAGAGTTCAATGAATCTTGCTGGTCTTCTATGAATTCCTTTCATGATTTCACGTCCCCATCTCTCAGGCGGAATATCATTCATTCTGTCTGCATGAAGCTCAAGGAACTTGCGAACGTCAGTATCACTCTTCCAGAATATATCCATTTCAAGCTCTGCGGCGAATCTAAGCATACGCAAAATTCTCAAAGGGTCAGCGTCAATTAAATCAACATCATCACCTGTTATTCGTATGACCCTGTTGCGAATGTCAAAGCGTCCTCCGAAAGGATCAACTATACCTCCGTCTGATCGTATTGCTATTGCCTCAATGCTCAAATCTCGCTTCGATAAATCATCTTCTATCGTTGCGCCTCTCAAACCGAATGCCCTGAATGGTACACCCAGAATATCGCCTCTTAGTGCGGGGTAAGGGCCTCGTGAATCAACCGTACCTGTTCCGAGTGAATTTGCAACCTGATAAATGTCCTGTGCATCAACTGCAAGCGTAATCATATCGGGCTGAACTCCCATCTCAATCATTCTCACTGTATCACCTACGACCCATGCACGTGCACCAGTCTCCTCGACCTTTTCGAGAACATCAAGATAATTGCTCATGAAAAATTCATCTCCTTGTGTGGATTAATGTGAACTGAGAGTATTATATTTCATTCAGCAGATTTTCGTTACAGCCTCTGATATTTTTGCTATGTCAGTAATATTCGCAGTGTTTATGCACAAGTCATAATTTGCTTTGTCTCCCCATGTCTGCCCCGTGTAGAATTCATAATAATCTGCACGTCCCTTATTGATTTGTTCAATTCGTCTGCGAAGTTCCTTTTCACTCATTGATTCTCCGTTCTCATAATCATTGCTTCCATTTTCGCGGCATCTTTTCATTTTGCTCTCAATGTCCGAATACACGAACAGCCTGAAAGGTTTTAATTCCCTCAGAATGTAATCTGCTCCGCGTCCTACAATTACGCAGTCACTTTTTGAGGCCATTTCACGAATTATGCTATGCTGTTCTCTCTGCACTTCCTGACCGTAATCGGGAATGACTGCCCAGAATGTTCTGCCTGTATGAATTGGAAAAGGGATAATTGGTTTATGCTCTGCGATATGCTGAATGTATTTTTCTGATAATGCTGTTCGTTTTGCGATCTCTGAAATTATTTCGCGGTCATAATATGCGTAATTCAATTTCTCTGCGATGAGCCTTCCTAATTCTCGTCCTCCTGAACCGAATTCACGCCCTATAGTTATTATCTTATTGCTCATGGATTCATTTTCACCTCAAAAAAATTTTAGCATACAAAAGATCTCCCCTGCCTTTACGACAGAGGAGACTTTGATTCGATTCGTCTACCACACTGCTACCCTTTCATCTGGTGCAAGATACATTCCTGCTCCCTTTTGAATCTTGTAGGTCTCGTAGAATTTTTCATACTGCTGAACAATTGCATTCACTCTCAGGAATGGTAATGCATGTACGTCAGTCTTAATGAGCCTGTCTACGAATTCAGGTGTCTCTGCTGACTTCCAGATTCGTGCGTATGACCTGAAAAATTTATCATAGTCGAAGTTCGCATGTCCTTCAGCGATTCCTAACATAGCTTTTATTCCGGCCATATCCGCAATCGCTTCCGTCTGAATTAATGCGCCGTTGTAATTCTCGCCGTTCACTTTCATTGCAGAGAAATACTTAATGAGTTTGTCTGCACGTTCCTGAAACTTCTTGTAGTCTTCTTCAGTCCACCAGTCCTTCATGCTTCCGTTTTTGTCGAACTGTGCACCGCTAGTGTCGAATGCATGTGAAATTTCATGACCGATTACACAGCCAATTCCGCCGAGTTTCTCTTCGTATGTCATCTCAGAATTGTAGAAGTCTCCTCCTAAGATGCCTGCGATTATGTTGATTGAGTTCTCAGACGGACGATAGTATGAGTTAACCATAACTATATCTTCAAACCATAAGTCATGGTCTACTCTCGTGTTCAGACGATCGTAAAAATATTTCTGTGTCTTGAATCTCCGAAGTTCCTTCACTGCATCAATCAGTGCCTTCTCTGAATCAAACTTGAGGCCGCTGAAGTCACGCCATTTATCAGGGTAAGCCACGTTGAGCCTCATTGCGTTTAATTTCTCAATTGCTTTTTGCTTTGTTGATTCAGAAAGCCATTCTTCAGAAGCAAGCATTGAACGATAATACTTCACTGTGTCATTGATTATCTCTGTTATCTCACGCTTATATTCTGACGGGACATAACGCGACAAATAAATTTTTGAAACAGGAACAGGTAAAAGCGAATGCACGAAGTTCACAGCAATTTCATTATCTGGTCTGCTCTCTTTGATTCCGTAACGCTCACGTGAAAGTCTCTGAAACTCTCTGTATGCAGGTTCATCAGTTATCGTTATATAACTTCCTGCGAGACTGCATAACAGATATGCTTTGATGTTCTCCAGATTATCGGGAGTGTATAACTCATTGAGAGCTTCAAGCCATTTAGGTTGTTCGAGGCAGATTAACTTCGAGTTCACATTATGTGCTTCAAGAATATCTGCAAACGGGAAGACTTTAGATTTCTGTCTGAGTTCCTGCATTGTTACGGGGTTATACATTTTCTTTATGGCTTCTGGTGCATTCAGTTCATCAACCGTCATCATGCTCTCAGATATTGCCTTCTCGAATTCAAATGCAGAATCAATAAGTCTCTTTGCTTCTGGTTCATCATAGCCGAGTCTGCGAAGCATGTACATAACGATTCCGTCATGCATTTTCTTTGTGCGTTCACCGTTTGAAGTCATCTTCCTGTATTCTGCACTGTCTCCTAAAGATAATCCTGTTGCGAGAATTTCAAGGTTATATGCTTCAGAATCGATGTTGTCATATCCTATAACGTAATCTGCAATCACTGTATCGTTATAGAAACTGTCTTGAGTCTTGAAGTATGCAGTGAGTTCCGCAATGTTCTTTATGCTGGTTATATTCATGGCCTGAGTGTTTAAATCCCCAAGTCCCTCAGCATTTCTTGAATCCCAGTCGAGCCACAATGCATGTAACGTTCTCACAAGTTCTCCGTCATGGGTCTTTATGCTCTCGTCAGTCATGAGTGCCTTCAGTCTTTCGTCTATGATGTCCTGAAGTTCATTGAATGCACCTGTTCTTACGCGTCCGGGTTTGAGCTTCGCATTGAGCATCCATTCATGATTTACGTTCACATAGAAATCATCTGTGAGTTTCGGAGAATAATCTTTTACCGAACCGATGATATTTGAGTTAGGCCATGCGAGTACCTGTGATGAAAAAGTGAGCATTGAGATTAAAACCAGAATAAATATTTTAGTCATGATACGCATAGATTACACTGTTTCCAAAGTATATAACTCCGTCTGAAACAAGAATGCCTCCAGAAATTCCACCGCTTCTTGTGCTGTAGGTGTAACGTGTTCTGCCTGTTGAAGCATCAATTGCGTATACTGCACCGTCTCCTGAGGGAACATAAACGATTCCATTTGAGATTACCGGATCAGCTGCAATCTCTCCGCCTTCAGTGTCGAATCTCCAGAGCATGTTTCCGTTTTTAGCATTGAGTGCTGCCACCAAACCTCTTCCTGTTCCGACAACAATCATTCCATTTCCTACGACTGGTGATGTTGTAACAGGGTCTCCGATTTTCGAGTTCCATAATGGTTCTGTGCCTTTAATCTTCACTGACTGAACTGATCCGTCCCATGATGAGAAATAAACATTTCCATTGCTCACAGAAGGTGTATTGATTGCTCCGCCTGCTCCGCCTCCGTTAAGTCTCTTTCCTGTCTTTGCGTCTATTATGCTGAAGATTCCGTCATACTCACCGAGAAATACAAGACCGTCTGAATATGCCGGTGCTGTTCTAAGACCCTGCGATGAACCTGAATATGTCCATACAGTGCGGCCGTTGTTCTGGCTGACTGCATACAGCTTGTAGTCTGAACGAGCGAAAAATAACATTCCGTTTCCTTCTGTAAGTCCTGAATCAATCATTGAGTTCTCATGTTCATAAGGAACTGTTTCCCATACTGTTGAACCGTTTGATACATTCAGGCATGTTACTGTTCCGTCTCCCTGTGCAAAGAAGACTTTATCTCCTACAACTACTGGCGCACCTGTGATTGAATTAGTGCCTTTGTATGACCAGTTCAATGAGCCGTTACGCTTATTGATTGAATACACTCCGCCTGTTTCTGTTCCGAAGAGAAGTGCATTGCCTGATACTGCGAATCCTCCAGAGAGTGAGCCTCCGTCCTCTGGTCTGAATGTGAAGATAGGTGCTCGTCCTGCTGATAATGCGGGCATTGCAAAAACTAAAACCAATAATAACGCTGATAATAAACGTTTCATAATTAAATCACCTCAAATGTAATTATACGTGAAAAGACAAAAAAATAACCTCTCCTGCGCGAGAATAATTTTAGGAGAGGGATTATTAGACGCTAAACATATTGTTCAACTTGATCATGAACGACAACAAGATTATTGAAATCTTCAATCTGCGGACGCTGTACCATGATAGGCTCACGAACATGCATATACTGCGTTTCACTTCTGCGGATTACAAAGCCGCGTTCAAGTCTGCTGGTACTGCCTGCGGTGTTCACAATGGTATTAGTCTGAACGACTCGCATTCTAAATTCCTCCCTGAATTGTAATGTTTAAATTTTACACTAAAACATTTGATTCATGATACCTTTTTGCGTCTGCGAAGTGAAATTATCAATGATGATAATACTATGAGACCTGCAAATTCAGTTCCGCCGTTACAACCGCCGCCGCCGCTGCTTCTCACTGAATTGTTTTCAGGTGAAGGCTCTTCGTCTTTAGTTGTCGTTGCTGATAATCTTATTGAAAGATTTCCTGTTACATCGGTTCCGTTGTCATTGAATATGCAGACTAATTCATAATAGCCCTTCGGAATTTTCCCTTTCACATTCTCTTCATCGTCAGGCTTCTCATAAACCAGTTCATTGACATCAAGAGATACAGTATCTTCATGCACACTTGTTACGAACGGGCCGTAAACAGGGAATTCAAGTTTATCTGACATTCTCCAGTATTCATCAGGTTCATATCCGTGTTCAAACAATGGCAGATAATCAGAATCAGAAAGGCTTAACCCTTTAGGTAATCTCGTATTTTCCGGCGAATAAACAACTATGCCTTCATGCTCCTGAGTTCTGTTCACAAGATAGTATGTAACTTTTGTGCCCTCTGGAAACGAAGTTCTTCCCTGCGGTGTTATTCTGATTGCTACTATCAGACGCTCAGAAATTGGTTCATCAGGGAGTGTGCCATTGATAGTGTTGAGATTTAAATCAAAAGCAGGAAACGGATTATCTCTTACAGCTACTCCCAGAATCGTATCTGTGTCGTCAGCCAGTTCTGCATCATTTGGAATGCTGTCAACTGTGTAGGCATTGATACACGCATTCATTGGTATTGCCTGAAGGATGTTGTCTCTGTTCAGTGTCGAATAACCTTCCATTGATGCGCCGTCCTGCCAGTTTATGCCGTCAGGAGAGAACCAGCTTTCATAATCGTGAGCTACGGCGTAATTTGTTACACTGATAACCTTCATCTCAACTGCTGCAGGAAATTCAGTGTATGCATTCGAGAGCTTAACGACAATCGTAAAATAATGTCCCTTCGTCAGAGGCTGCATGTTCCTGAGCTTTACCGTGTGATACCCTGCATATGGAAATGTCTCTGAACCTGATATGCTGACTGCTCCGGCTACATACGGGCCGTTAATGGGCTTATTCGGGAGATCATAGAATATCTGCCACTCACATGAAGTGTTGTTGTCGGAAGTGTAGAACGAAAAACTTTCGAGAGATTCTCCGTCTGATTTGACCTTGAAGACAT
>CAJOLN010000060.1 GCA_905235395.1 uncultured Synergistales bacterium | reverse complement strand
CTTGCATTCGGAGAAATCATAAAGAGCATACTCAATAACTTTTACTTCGGAGTTGATTCACAAGGGCTTCACTTCTCAATGCTCACGGACACAACGAGATTGCTTAAAGGAGGACGGCTGATTATTCGCGGGCCAATGGGTATATCAGGCATAATGAAAATTGCGACATTCCCAATGGGATTCATTCTCGTAATGATTTCATTAATGGTCGTGTTTAATCTCGTGAATTCTCGTTCAGGCCGTGCGTTCATGGCCATACGTGATGACAGGATAGCGGCAGAAAGTATCGGATTGGACATAACGAAGTATAAGATGATGGCATTCGTAACGTCTGCGGCATTAGCTGGAGCAGCTGGTGCATTATTCGCGATGAATTATTCAACGATTGTTGCAAATAAATTCGACTTCAACACTTCGATTCTGATTCTGGTGTTCGTAGTTCTGGGAGGTCAAGGCAACATGTTAGGTTCAATAATTGCGGCGGCAGCACTAACTGTTCTTCCTGAAAAGTTACGAGGCTTCTCTGATTACAGAATGCTTCTCTATGCCATTATCCTTATTGTTACGATGCTTGGAACAAATAACGCTGAGATTCGGGAATTCTTCACGAAACTGAATCCCTTCAGGCGTAAAGAGGAGGTGGAATAGACATGAGAACTAAGACGAAATATATTCCAGTACCTTCAAATGCGATATTGCCGGAACGTGATGCGGCACGTGAACCTGTACTTGAATGCGTGAACTTAGGAATCATGCTCGGAGGAATTAAAGCTGTCGATAATTTCAATCTCACTGTAGGACGCACTGAGATTGTCGGATTGATTGGGCCTAACGGAGCAGGCAAGACAACAGTCTTCAACTTGCTCACGAAAGTTTATCAGCCTACAACAGGTACGATATTGCTCAATGGCAAAGACACTCACGGAATGACTACGGTGCAGGTGAACAGGGCAGGAATTGCGAGAACGTTTCAGAACATAAGACTGTTCAAGAATTTGAGCGTTGCAGATAACGTGAAGGCGGCCATGAATAATGACATGCGTTACAACATGCTGAGTGCAATACTGAGACTTCCAGGCTACAGACGTGAAGAGATTGCGGCTCACAGACGCGCATTGAAACTGTTATCGATATTCGACATGCAGAATATGGCTGACGTTCCAGCAGGGTCTCTCCCATATGGTGCACAGAGAAGACTTGAAATTGTACGTGCACTTGCAACCAATCCGTGTCTGTTACTGCTCGATGAACCTGCCGCAGGAATGAATCCTTCAGAGACTGCTGAACTACTCGACAGCATAAGGAAAGTACATGAGATGTTCCAGATTGCAATTATCCTTATTGAACACGATATGAGCCTCGTCATGAATATCTGCGACGGAATATGCGTGCTCAATTTCGGTCAGGTTATCGCAAAAGGTACACCTGATGAAATTCAATCAAATCCAGCAGTTATTGAGGCGTATTTAGGGAGGCGGAAAGAATGAGCGAACCTGTATTGAAAGTTGAAAATATCAATGTGTATTACGGGAGCATTCATGCAATCAAGGGAATATCATTTGAAGTATACGAGGGAGAAATCGTAACGTTAATTGGTGCGAACGGTGCAGGAAAATCTACTACACTGAACACTATATCGGGATTACTTCATCACACAACAGGAAGCATATCTTTCATGGGTGAATCTCTCGACAAGGTACCTCCGCATAAAATTGTTGAACGTGGTCTCGCACAAGTTCCCGAAGGCCGAAGAGTATTCGCACAAATGACAGTTCATGAAAATCTCGAAATGGGAGCATACACACAGAATGATGATGCGATTCATGAAGACATTGAAAAAGTTTATGCGTTATTCCCTCGACTGAAGGAACGTTACAGACAGTTAGCAGGTACACTTTCAGGCGGTGAACAGCAAATGCTCGCTATGGGACGTGCATTGATGAGCAGGCCGAAACTCTTAATGCTTGATGAGCCTTCTATGGGATTAGCTCCGATTCTTGTTGAGCAGATTTTCGACATCATTTCTGAACTTCACAAAACTGGTGCAACGATATTGCTTGTTGAACAAAATGCACAAATGGCATTGAGCATAGCGTCACGAGGTTATGTTCTTGAGACGGGCAGGATTGTTACGACAGGAACGGGCAAAGAGTTATTATCGTCTGAGGAAGTTAGAAAAGCATATTTAGGCGGATAAGTGAACAAAAAAAATTCCCTCCCAGAAAGTTCATGTTCAGGGAGGGCTTTTCATCTTTAAGCTATATTCCTGCTGCCTTCTTCAATTCCTCTGCTCTGTTCGTCCTCTCCCATGTAGGAATCACAGGCAGATCTATTCTTCCCATATGACCATATGACGCAACAGCCTTATACTGCGGTTTCCTCAAATCCAAATCGCGAATTATTGCCGCAGGTCTGAAGTCAAAATGTTCACGCAGAATCTCAGCAATCTTTTCATCACTCAGCTTGCCAGTCCCAAAAGTGTTCACGTTCAATGAGACTGGTTCAGCAACACCAATCGCATAGGCAATCTGAATCTGACACTCATCAGCAATACCTGACGCAACGATATTCTTTGCCACGTAACGTGTCATGTATGCACCCGAACGGTCAACCTTCGTGGGGTCTTTCCCGCTGAATGCTCCGCCTCCGTGTGGTACCCATCCGCCATATGTATCAACGATAATCTTTCGTCCTGTCAAACCTGAATCTGCCGCAGGGCCTCCCTTAACAAATCTTCCTGTTGGATTCACGAATATTCTCGTCTTCTCGTCAATCAATTCTGCGGGCACGATAGGCTTTATCACATGTTCAATCATGTCTTCACGAATCGTCTTGAGGCTCGCATCAGGGCTGTGCTGTGTAGAAATTACAATCGTATCTGCATGTACTGCTTTGCGATTCTCATATCTCAATGATACCTGCGTCTTTCCGTCTGGACGAAGATATGTGAGTGTTCCGTCTTTGCGAACCTTTGCGAGCTGTCGTGCTAATGCGTGTGATAATGCTATGGGCATTGGCATGAACTCTTTCGTCTCATTCGTTGCATATCCAAACATCATTCCCTGATCCCCTGCACCTGTCTTCGCAATTTCGTCTTCAGTCATTGAATCTCGAACCTCTATTGCGTTGTTCACTCCCTGGGCAATATCAGTAGATTGTTCATCTATTGCCGTTAGCACTGCGCATGTCTCACCGTCAAAACCATATTTCGCTCTCGTGTAGCCGATTTCGTTTATCGTCTCACGCACTATCTTCGGAATATCAACGTATGTAGTCGTGCTGATTTCTCCTGCAACTACTGCCATTCCTGTTGATACTAGAACTTCACATGCAACGCGTCCCATTGGATCATCTTTGAGTATTGCATCAAGAACTGCATCTGAAATCTGATCCGCAACTTTATCAGGGTGTCCTTCTGTTACGGACTCTGATGAAAATATAAATTTGTCTGACATATTATATTTGCCTCCTTACATAAAAAACGTACCCTCTTGGATTTTAAGAGAGTACGTCATGATTTCACGGTTCTGTCTGTATTAGTCTCTCTCTCATCATCCAGCTTCAGCTATTACTTGCTGCCGGTATTGGCACCTGATTCAAACAGGTTGCCGGGCTTCTTAGGGCCGGTCCCTCCACCTCTCTCGATAAGAGTTATGCTGTTATTGTCTTATGCTACTTTGAGTACAACTCGACTGCGAGTATTTCGTTCACCTCAATGGGCAATTCTTCGCGTAATGGTTCACGAATCAGTTTTGCACAGAAATCCCCTTTGTCCCTCTCAAGATACGGAACATTGAATAATACAAATCCGTTGAAGTTACTCTCAATTAATGGATTCGTTCTCATATTCTCCTTGAGAGATATCACATCATTGACCTGCACACCGTATGAAGGAATATCAACCTTCTTGCCATTCACTAGAATATGACCGTGTGATACAAGCTGACGTGCCTGACGTATTGAACGTGCAAATCCTGTTCTGTATACGAGATTGTCTAATCTGCACTCAAGTGATTTCAGCAATGCTACACCTGTCATATCATTGCTCTTCTTGGCCTCATCGAAATATCTCGCAAACTGTCTCTCAAGTATTCCGTAATACGCTTTAATCTTCTGCTTCTCCATTAACTGCAATCCGTACTGTGAAACTTTCTGTCCTGTACGTGCACTCGCCGCCGCTGATGCCTTCTTAGGGTCTGACCTCTTAAGGGCTTTAGGATGTCCGCATACATTGACACCCAGATGACGGCATAATTTAAATCTTGGTTCTCTTCGTGTTGCCAATTTGGTAAACGCTCCTTGAAAATTTATATGTACTTCCACAAAGTTACATGTGAGTTTAGCATTCAAGTCTGAAAATGTAAAGTTCACGGAATCAGTGAGGTTCATAGATTCATAAGCTCATAAATGATTGAATAATGCTCCCTAAAAGATGAAAAATTCATGTTATCATTCAGCGCAAAATTTATACAGCAAGGCAGTGATAAAGATGATAAAAGAAGCAATCGTAAAACTCGTGAACAAGGGAGACCTCACATATGATGAAGCATATTCAGTGATGAATGAGATCATGAACGGATCAACAAGCCCGACTCAGAATGCGGCATTTCTTGCGGCAATGTCAACGAAGAGTGCAAGAGCAGAAACGATTGATGAAATTTCCGGCTGTGCAGCAGCAATGAGAGAACATGCATTGAAAGTTGAAACAGGAATGGAAGTTCTTGAAATCGTAGGCACAGGAGGAGACAATGCTCACAGTTTCAACATATCAACCACATCTGCAATCGTAGCGGCGGCAGGAGGAGTGAAAGTTGCGAAACATGGAAACAGAGCAGCATCATCACAGTGCGGAACGGCAGACTGTCTTGAAGCACTCGGTGTGAATATCGAACAAAGCCCTGAGAAATGCATTGAGCTTCTGAAGACAGCAGGAATATGTTTCTTATTTGCGCAGAAATATCATTCATCAATGAAGTATGTTGGAGCAATCAGAAAAGAATTAGGATTCAGAACAGTGTTCAACATTCTTGGCCCTCTCACAAATCCTGCATCACCGTCAATGCAGTTACTCGGAGTTTATGATGAATATCTAGTGAATCCATTGGCACAAGTACTCGTGAATCTCGGAGTCAAAAGAGGAATGGTAGTTTACGGTCAGGATAAGCTCGATGAGATTTCACTTTCAGCTCCAACATCAATATGTGAAATTCGAGACGGTTGGTTCAAATCGTACACGATTACGCCGGAGAACTTTGGATTTGAGAGATGTACGAAGGAAGACATGAAAGGCGGAACTCCGAAAGAGAATGCAGAAATAACACGTGAACTTCTCAGAGGTGCAAAGGGTCATAAGAGGAATGCAGTATTGATGAATGCAGGTGCAGCACTGTACATCGCAGGCAAGGCTGAAAACATGAAGGAAGGAATTTCACTTGCAGGAAAGATTATTGATTCGGGGAAGGCACTTGAGACATTGAAGATGTTCGCGGAGACAAGCAACAGGGCATGAATATTCTCGATGAAATTTCAGAGTTCACACGTGAGAGAGTGAAACGTTCAAAGCAGATTGTATCACTTGATGATATTCGGAAGAGTGCATATGCAATTCAGAAGGGAAAGTTTGAATTTGAAGATGCACTAAAGAAGGAAGGCTTATCATTTATATGTGAATGCAAGAAGGCTTCACCGTCAAAGGGATTAATCGCCAAAGATTTTACGTATGTCGAGATTGCGCGTGAGTATCAATCTGCCGGAGCTGATGCAATATCCGTTCTGACTGAACCGAAATATTTTCTTGGCCGCAATGAATACCTTAGCGAGATTGTGAATGCTGTTGATATTCCATGCCTGCGGAAAGATTTCACGGTCGATGAATACATGATATATGAGGCAAAAGTTCTCGGAGCTTCGGCAGTATTATTGATATGCACAATCCTGAACGACTCACAGCTCAATGAATACATACATATCTGTGATGAACTGGGAATGTCCGCACTTGTTGAAGCTCATGATGAAAATGAAATACGCAGGGCAGTCAATGCAGGTGCAAGAATAATCGGCGTGAACAATCGCAATCTGAAAGATTTTAGTGTTGACCATGAAAACAGCATGAGACTTCGCAGATTAATTCCAGATGATATTCTCTTCGTATCTGAAAGCGGCATAAGGAATGCGGATGATGTGAAGATGATTCATGATTCAGGAGCTGATGCTGTACTTGTTGGTGAAGTTCTGATGAGGGCATATGATAAACGTGCAATGCTTTCTGAACTTAAAAGGAAGGTGTGAATGATGACGAACAAAAAAGGACGTTTCGGTGTTCATGGAGGGCAGTATATCCCTGAGACATTGATGAATGCGGTAACGGAACTTGAAATAGCATATGATTTCTACAAGAATGATTCAGAGTTCAACGCGGAACTTTCGAGACTGTTCAATGAGTATGCAGGAAGGCCGTCGAGATTATATTATGCGGAGAGAATGACACGTGATTTGGGAGGCGCAAAGATATATTTGAAACGTGAAGACCTGAATCACACAGGAGCGCATAAAATCAATAATGTACTTGGCCAGGCACTATTAGCCAAACGAATGGGCAAAACAAGACTCATCGCTGAAACTGGAGCGGGTCAGCATGGAGTAGCAACGGCTACAGCGGCGGCATTAATGGGAATGTCATGCGTTATATTCATGGGAGAAGAAGATACAAAGAGGCAGGCTCTCAATGTCTATCGTATGCGTCTGTTAGGTGCTGAAGTGATTCCCGTAAAGACAGGAACAAGTACTCTCAAAGATGCAGTATCAGAAGCATTCCGTGAATGGACATCGAGAATTGACGACACGCATTATTGTCTTGGTTCAGTGATGGGGCCTCACCCATTCCCTACGATAGTTCGTGATTTCCAGTCTGTAATTTCCCGCGAGATTAAAGCGCAGATTCTTGAACGTGAGAATAGACTTCCTGATTACATTATTGCATGCGTAGGAGGAGGTTCAAACGCAATAGGGAGTTTCTATCACTTCATTGATGATTCATGCGTAAAGCTGATTGGGTGTGAAGCAGCAGGAAGAGGAGTTGATACGTTTGAGACAGCCGCGACAATCTCAACGGGTAAACTAGGAATCTTTCACGGAATGAAATCGTATTTCTGTCAAGACGAATACGGACAGATTGCACCAGTCTACTCAATCTCAGCAGGTCTCGATTATCCAGGTATAGGCCCTGAACACGCATATCTTCATGACACAGGAAGAGCTGAATATGTAGCCGTAACAGATGAAGAAGCAGTGAATGCATTTGAATATCTCTCAAAGACTGAGGGCATAATCCCCGCAATCGAATCTGCACATGCAGTGTCATACGCGATGAAACTTGCACCAGAATTGAGCCGTGAGAACATAATCGTGATAACAATTTCAGGCAGAGGCGATAAAGATTGTGCAGCGATTGCGAGGTACAGAGGTGAGAATATCAATGAGTAACATACATTGTGCATTTGAAAACGGAAAAGCATTTATCCCTTTCATTACGTGCGGATACCCTGATATAGAGACAACGAAGGCTGTAGTTCGTGAGGCAGTGAAGAACGGAGCAGATTTGATTGAACTGGGCATACCGTTTTCAGATCCTACAGCAGAAGGCGTTGTGATTCAGTCTGCGAATTACCGTGCACTTCAGGGAGGCATAACGACGGATAAAGTTTTCGATATGGTTCGTGAACTTCGCAATGATATTCATATTCCAATGGTGTTCATGACATATGCGAACGTGATATTTTCATACGGTACAGAAAGATTCATATCGTCATGCAGGGACATTCAGATAGACGGAATTATAGTGCCTGATGTTCCGTTTGAAGAGAAAGATGAATTTCTTACTGAATGCAAAAGATACGGCGTTGATTTAATTTCGATGATTGCACCGACATCTGAAGACAGAATCGCGAAGATTGCACGTGAAGCAGAAGGCTTTCTGTATATAGTCTCAAGTCTGGGAGTAACGGGCACAAGAAGTGAAATTACGACAGACCTCAAAGCGATAATAAATCTTGTACGAAAGCATACGAGTATTCCATGTGCGATAGGCTTTGGAATCTCAACACCAGAGCAGGCCAAGCGTATGGCAGAAATATCTGACGGTGCAATAGTAGGTTCTGCAATCATAAAGATACTTGCTGAATACGGAACTGATTCGCCTGTTCATGTCGGGGAATATGTGAAGTCAATGAAGAATGCTGTACGCATAGTGAGAGATTAACATAAAATAACAGACCCCGATTTTATTCGAGGTCTGCGTGAATCAAAATCGATTATTCCTCGTCCATTCCGTCCTGATAAAACTCTCCGAATAATTCCTTGAGTGAAGGCATATCTTCAGGAATCGGACGCGCTACCCACGTCGTATTCATATAATGCTTCAGCGTGATGTTCTCGCTCACTATGTTTCCGCCCCATGTACCGCACCCCATTGAGTTTGTCGGAGGCATTCCGTTTGTTGCACTTCCTGCATTGCCTCTGTTGTTCGGCTGGCGAATCATGCAGCGTGAAACAGGTGCGCACATTCCGAGACGATGAATGTGATCATCATCGAATGAGTACAGTCCGCATGAATGTCCTTTGCCGCCTGACTTGTCGAAAATCTCAAGCATTATGTCTAATGCTGTCTGGAACTCTCCGCCGTACTTGAAAAGCGTTAAGAGTGTTGTGAGTTTCTCTGTGCTGAAGAAGTGCTGCTTGCCGATGCATTTCTTTATGTCCTCAGCATTGCGAATCGTGAAGCCTTCCTTCTGTCCGTTATTGGGAACTGCGATGAACTTTCTGTCCGCAGGAATTTCAAAACCTGCTGCCTTTGCGATTGCCTGTGCTGATATTGCAACTGTATCGGGCAGTCTGTGTCCTGTCTCGTCCCACATGACTTTTTTGATTGCCTCTGCCTGCTCCCATGTCGGAATATACGCGCCTTCCTTCACGAGTCCTTCAACGAAATCATCATAGACATCTTCATGAACGATTAAATTTCCGTCGCATGAACAGCCTGATCCGAAGTCTGCACACTTTGATATTCTGGTATTGGTTGCGGCTTCATATGCACGTTCTTTCGTGTTGGCTGTATTATCGACAATTACCGTTGAGTTTCCTGCACCTGAACCGTAAGCCGGTACTCCTGCCGAATATGCAGATTTGACCATTGGACGGCCTCCTGTTGCGATGATGAGGTCAACTCTCTTCATGAGTTCCTGAGTGAGTGTTATGCTCGGCTCTTCGATTACCTGAATGATGTCTGCGGGTGCACCTTCACGAACAAGGACATCACGAATCATGTTTACTGTCTTGCATGTTACCTTCTTTGCTCTTGGGTGCGGTGAACAGATGAGAACGTCTCTTGCTTTCACTGCATAAATTGCCTGACCTGCCGGAGTTACGCAAGGGTTAGTTGTAGGTACGAGTGTTGCGATTACACCTACGGGCTTTGCATATTTCACGAGACCTTTTTCTGGAATCTCTTCAATGATTCCTACGCTCTTATTTCTGAGGCAATCTCTGAGAATCAGTTTCAGTTTGTTTCTCTTGTTGCGTTTCGTAACTTTGTCGCCTAATCTGGTTTCATCAACTGCTTCATCGCAGATAGGCCCCCAGACTTTAAGCGGGTAGATTGCCGCACAGATTGCCCTGCAAAGACGGTCTACGCGTTCCTGATCATACGTTGCGATGATATCAGCCGCTACTCTGGCTTTCTTCACCATTTCCTCAATCATTGCAATTTCTTCGGGTGTTACTTCATGATGTGCCATTTGTCTAATTCTTCTCCTCTCAATTTATTTCGTGATATGTGATTTCGCATG
>CAJOLN010000059.1 GCA_905235395.1 uncultured Synergistales bacterium | reverse complement strand
GAGATTACCCATATTACGATTTGCCTATTAATGTAGTACTTGGTATATGGGGATTGCCATTGTATCTTCTTGGAGGAACTGAATACGAAGGAAATTTCTTCAAGATACTTTACGGCAAGAGTTTATTTTTCTTCGTTTTCCTGATATGCGCATTTCTGGTGTACAAGATATGCCGTGAATTTGATGTTGACGAGGATAAATCACAATGGGCAGCATTTATATACTTCACTTCGACTATGGCTATTAACTCCATATGCCTGATAGGTAATTGTGATACTTTGGGTGCTACTCTTATACTTGCAGGTGTGCTTGCATATGTCAGGCACAAAAATTTTCAGTGCTTCCTGTGGTTTTTGATTGCATTCCCATTCAAACAGCACGCATTATTCATATACCTTCCTCTGTTATTGCTTCGAGATAAGAACATTTTCCGCGTGTCGTTTAAGCTAATCCTCTTTGTAGTATTCAATTTCATATGTAATCTTCCCATATACAGCACTCCTGGAGCAGTTGCTAAAAAGAATTGGTTCACGCTTTGGATGGCAGAACGTTTCATGGTCAACACAATACCTTTCTTATCAGGTAATTTACCGGTGTTTATGCTCCTTTACGGACTCCTTTGTGCTTTCTGTTACATCACATATAAGTACGATGATGAAAAATCCTTAACATTGATTATTGCAACGTTAAGTATAACCATCACTCTGAGCAGTATATCATCCAACCCGAATTGGTATTTGCAGCTTGCACCTTATCTAGCAATAGCATGCGTATATTACAGCAAGGCTGCAAAAGACGTGATGTTGTTCGAGACAATTGGAAGTCTTGCTCTGCTTGGATACAATTATATTCAGTACAATGATTCCTATAAATCTAACAATGCTATAAGTATGTTTCTTTACAAACTGCTTGTGAAGCCCGTTTATGAAAACAGCGCAAAATTTTCCTATGAAAATAGTATCATATCTGATGTATCTAATACGGCTCTTAATACACAGCAGAGCTTATTAAGAAGTGTTATACGTGTACCTAAAGCAGCTTGTGGATCAATATATACAATAAGCATAATAATTCTGGTATTCTTCCTGTTCAGAGCCAGTAACGTAGATACAGAAAGCAGAATAAATTACAGACCTTATGCGCTCGCTCGTATGTCATTGAATATCATAGCATGTTGCATCCCATTGATGATATTCGTGATAGAAGCGCTGCGTTAAATAAGCATGAAAGGATGTTATGGCATTTATGAGACCGTCAAAAATTGAATGGATGATCGCAATAGTGTTATTCCTGTTCCTGTTTGCATCATGGGGACATGGTGATACAAGAAATATCGTAGGTTATGAAATTGATTTTGCAGATTCTATCGTTCATGGAGAGTTTACGAATTTTTATCAGCGTGCTTACAATAGAGCTGGATTCATAGATAGAGGTTACCCTGTTTATGATCTGCCTGTCAATTTAGTACTTGGTATATGGGGATTGCCCTTATATCTTCTTGGAGGAATTGAATACGAAGGAGATTTCTTCAAGATACTTTACGGCAAGAGTTTATTCTTCTTCGTTTTCCTGATATGCGCATTTCTGGTTTATAAGATATGCCGTGAATTTAAAATTGATGATGATAAATCACAATGGGCAGCATTCATATACTTCACTTCATCTATGGCTATTAACTCTATATGCCTCATAGGTAATTGTGATACTCTCGGTGCTGCCCTCACACTTGCGGGTGTACTTGCATATGTCAGGCACAAAGATTTTCAATGCTTCTTGTGGTTTCTGGTTGCGTTCCCATTCAAACAGCACGCATTATTCATATATCTTCCGTTGTTGTTGTTAAGGGACAAAAATATTTTTCGCATATCATTTAAGCTAATACTCCTTGTAGCGTTTAATTTCATATGCAATCTTCCCATATATAACACTCCTGAACTAGTTGCAACTAAGAAGTTGTTCACATTTGGGATGGTAGAGCGTTTACTGGTCAATACAGTACCTTTCTTGTCAGGAAGCTTACCGGTGTTCATGCTTCTTTATGGATTTTTATGTGCTTTCTGTTACATCACATATAAGTACGATAATGAAAACTCCTTAACGTTAGTTATCGCAACGGTAGGTATAGCTATAACTTTGAGTAGTATGTCTCTGGCACATCCTCAATGGTTTTTACAGCTTGCACCTTACTTAGCAATAGCATGTGTATATTACAGCAAGGCCGCAAAAGATATAATGCTGTTCGAGACAATTGGAACTCTTGCCATGTTGGGATGCAATTATATTTTGTTCAATCCTTCTTATGGGTCTGTTAATGCCAGAAATATGCTTTTGTACAAACTGATTGTGAAACCTGTCTATGAAGGCAGCACAAAATTTTCTGAACAAAATAATATAGTAACTAATCTTGCTATTAACATGCAGAATACTGCCTCAACAAGAGGTATGGTACGTATACCTAGAGCAACACTTGGGTCAATATATACCATATGCATGGCGATTTTGGTATTCTTCCTGTTCAGAGCCAGTAACGTAGATACACAAAGCAGAATAAATTACAGACCTTATGCGCTCGCTCGTATGTCATTGAATATCATAGCCTGTTACATCCCATTGATGATATTCGTGATAGAAGCACTGCGTTAAATGGGTATGGAAGGATGTTACGAATATATGAGACCGTCAAAAATTGAATGGATATTTGCAGGATTGTTATTCTTCTTCATGGAACTACGGTGATACAAGAGCCATAGTAACACATGAAATTGATTTTGCTGACTCTATAGTTCACGGAGAGTTCCTGAATTTCTACAAGCCTGCATTGGACAGAATGAAATTTGCAGACGGAGCAATTCCTGTTTATGACTTTCCGGTGAATTTAGTTCTCGGCATATGGGCTGTGCCTATGTATCTTCTGGGAGGAAGTGAATACAATGCAAGTATGACTGTGAAAACGATTTACGGAAAAAGTTTGTTCTTCTTCGCATTTCTGTTGTGTACATTCCTGGTCTACAAGATATGCAGGGAACTTGAACTCGATGAAGATAGATCACTCTGGGGAGCTTTCATATACTTCACTTCGACTATGGCAATCAACTCTATATGTCTCATAGGAAATTGCGATGCTCTCGGTGCTGCTCTCACACTGCCTGCCATACTTGCATACATCAGGAAAAAGGATCTTCAATGCTTTCTGTGGTTCATGATTGCATTTCCATTCAAGCAGCATGCCGCATTCATATATCTTCCTCTGTTATTGCTCAGGAACAAGAATATATTCCGTGTTGCAGGAAGATTCATCGTTATGATAGTGTTCAATACTATCTGCAACATTCCTTACATGTATGCGCCTGAATTCTTATTCACTAAGAATAATTTTTCAAAGTTCATGTTCAGTAAGCTCGTTGAGATTAAGATTCCGTTTCTCGCTGATGCAGTTCCAATATTTGTTGTCTTGTACGGACTTCTTTGCGTTTATTGCTATATGCACGAATACCCGCAGGACAAACATGAACAGAATTCTTTGACTCTGATTATCGCATCACTGGGCATAGGCATAACACTGAGTACCATAAAAGTACATAATCAATGGTTCTTACAGCTTGTACCGTATCTCGCAATCGCCTGTGTATATTACGGAAAAGCATTCAAGGACGTAATGATGTTCGAGACAATAGGAGGCATCTCTTTGCTTGGGTATCAATACCTGTACCTCAACTTAAACTACAGCACCTGGCATGCTATCGATATGCTTATGTACAAATTGCTAATCAACCCTGCTGATGTGAATGCTAGCGCAAAATTTCCAATGGAGAACGGTCTGGCTTCAGGTCTGTCCGAACTCACGATTTCAGGAATGAAGGACGGGTTTGGTGCAGTATATGTCGTGTGCATGATAGCGTTGATATTTATGCTGTGCAAGCCCAAGAACGTAGACACACAAAGCAGAATCAACATCAGACCTTATGCATTAACCCGTATGTTCATGAACTTCGCAATGTGTTACGTTCCTCTGATGAAACTTGTTATAGAAGTACTTCGCTAGCCTTCGAGATTCTGAATGTGCTTCCCTCACCTTTCACACTTTCAACCGTGATATTTCCTCCGTGTGCATCAACCGCAGCCTTCACTATCGCAAGCCCTACGCCGCTTCCTCCGGTAACACGCGTTCGTGATTCATCAGCCCTGTAGAAACGTTCAAATATATTAGGCAGATCTTCTTTTGAGATTCCGATTCCTGTATCGCTGACTTCAATTATGGCATCACAATTCTTCCTGAACAATTTCACTTGCACTTTGCCTCCTGCATTCGTGTAACGCAAAGCATTAGACAAAAGATTATCGATGATGTGCCTGAATTTATCGCGGTCAATCTCACATGAAATATTATTTTCAAGTTCAGATTTTAATTTTATATCTGATTTTGCGAACACAGGAGTAAATGATTCGACTGCATTCTCAAGAAAATTTTTCATGTCAGTGTTCTCTCTGTGAATCACTGATGCTTCCCCCTCAAGCCGCGATAATGCTTCAACGTTCTTTATCAGTTCTCCGAGTCTGTTCATTTCATTCAGGCACATGTTCAGTCTCTCAGGTGTAGCTTCAAGTATTCCGTCTGCTACAGCTTCAATTTGTGTTATTGCGA
Organism: uncultured Synergistales bacterium; assembly: GCA_905235395.1. Classification (GTDB taxonomy): domain Bacteria; phylum Synergistota; class Synergistia; order Synergistales; family Aminobacteriaceae; genus JAFUXM01. The sequence continues at coordinate 9,298 of CAJOLN010000059.1, read as the reverse complement.
CAGTAAGAGGAGTACGGAGTTCATGTGCTACGTCAGTCATCAATCTTCGTCTCAGCTTCTCCTGACTTGAAAGCGAACGGCCAAGATCTTCGACTCCATTTGTGAGCGCATCAAGTTCACGAATTCCCACAAGCCCCGACTCATCATCTGTTTCATAATCTCCGCGTGATATTCTCTTTGTTCGTTTTATTGCCCGTATTACAGGACGGCTCAGATTCTCCGCTACCATATATCCGAATCCGCATGCTGCAATGACAGTGATTAATGCTCCTGCTAACGTATAACGCATAAGATATGATAAAAATTCATACTCTATTCTTCCTGAAGGTATTCTGCGTTCAATCTCAAGAGTTCCTATGATGTTATTGCTGCCAAGTTTTATTGTTGTGTGTTCGCTTTTGGTTTCTGATTCATGAATGTATTCACGTCTGTGCATCATCTGGTTGGGTATTATGCTGAACACTTCATTTTTATTCTCGTCTATCAGAGTTACCTTCATTCCTATCCATTGAGGTGCAGGGTGAAGAATATCCATAATGCGTCTTATCTGCCATTTCCCGCCTTCTTCATAGTAAAGCCTCGTTAATGATTCTGCGAGATTTTCAAGGTCTTCCTGTCTTCGCCTTATCTGGTAATCCCTGAATGCATTTGTACTGAGCCTCACGCATAGAACAGGCACAACTATTCCGCTTATCACTGCGAGCAACACATACAGAATCAGAAAATGAAATCTCAATGATTTACTTCTCATCGTCAAATCTGTATCCGAATCCGTATATCGTTTTTATCCATCCGTTTTCATGGCCAGGTTCTGCAAGTTTCTTGCGCAAGTTCTTAATGTACGTGTCTATTGTCCTGTCGAAACCGTCATAGTCATCTCCAAATGCAGTTCGTATAATTTCCTCGCGTGACCATGTTCGTATTGGACGTGATACAAGCGTCGAGAAAATGAGAAATTCGCTTTTAGTTACAGGGACAGGCACACCGTCTTTGCGAAGTTCTACGCGTTCGGGATCAATTTCGATTCTTCCGTCTGCGTACACACCTGAGGCAATGTTGTCACGTGTCTCTCTTGGTCTGAGCTGTGCACGTACTCTCGCCATAAGTACACGAGGGCTGAAAGGTTTTGAGACGTAATCGTTAGCACCAGAATCGAGACCTGAAACTACATCTGACTCACTTGTTTTCGCTGTGAGCATTATCACAGGCACGGAAGATTTTTCGCGTATACGTCTGCAAACTTCTTCGCCATTTAATTTTGGGAGCATTAAGTCCAAGATGACCAAATCAAAATCATTGTTGAAAAAAATTTCGAGTGCAGAGAGTCCATCACTTGCACATACTGTTTCATATCCTTCACGCTTTGCATATGCGCTCACAACTTCTGCGATTGATGCTTCATCTTCAACTATGAGTATCTTCATGCTGTTTATATTTCTCCTTCACGTAAATTTCATGTACAATACACTGTGCGTTCATAATTTCTTGTTATTCTATCAGCGTTGAAGCAAAGAGGTAAACAATACAATACAGAATAGGAAGAAGGGAAAATAAATCATGAAACAGAAAACATTGTTAGCACTATTGATTGTTGCTGTCGTACTCAGTGCCGCAGGAGCAGCGTTTGCAGGTGTAGGAATAACCTTCTCAAAGACTGTGCCTACAGATGACGGAGGAGAGATAACGATAACGGCAGGTGTTGATGATTTCTGGGGTTCAAGCAGGCATCATCACAGGCATGGCCCACCACCTCCGCCTCCACCGCCACCGCACAGATATTACAGGCATGACCCGCCGCCACCATATCATCGCGGACCACGGCCAGGCGAATACGGAAGAGGCCCGATATATCATCGACCGCATGATGCACCGCCGCCGCCACATCACAGGTATGATCCTCCGAGACCAGGCCCACGACCAAGCCTGCAGACACCTCCGCCACTGCGCAGGGAAGCTCCGCGTCCAAGACCTCATACACCGCCTCCGCCTCGCGGTAACGGACACAGACCGCCGCCGCCGAGACGTTAAAAGAAAACAGAAAGGATATGTTAGACATGAAAGGAAAAATTTTAGCAGGATTGTTGTTGACAGGGGTGATTTGTTTTTCAGCAAGTGCTTTTGCTGCAAAACTTCCGAATGTTCCAGTTAAACCTGGTGATAAACCTTCGCTTCCTCAGTCATCATTGAGAGATAAGCTGCCTTCTGCAAATAGCGGAGATACAAAATTGCCCTCTGTACCCCCGAATCTCAACGCAAAACCGTCATTGCCCAATGCACTCGACGGAAAAGCACCGGCAGACCTAAAGCCTAATATGCCGAACTTGCCTCAAAAGCCGAATATGCCTCAGTTACCGAATAAGTAAAAATGAGCAAAGAAGAAAAGGAGACAGGAAATTATGACGAAGAAAGTTTTAGCAATATTATTAGTGTTATGTGTAGTGTTCGCAGCATCATCAGCAATTGCACACCCAAGAGACCAAAGACATCATCAGGATTGTGAATGCGGTTCTGAAGGTTACAATGACAGGTTTGCACCAGATATACCGAAGGAAATCCGCTCAAAGATGACGGAAGTCGCAAAGCTGAAAATCGATTTAGACGATGCACTTCACGATAACCCTATAGATAAGAAAAAGGCAATCGGAATTCATGACAAGATGTTGAAACTTGAACAGGAAATTGACCGCTGGATGTTTGAGAAGAAGCTGGGCAAGATTGAGGCATTCAGGAAACATCATGAGGAAAACAGGAATCGCAGAAACACTCCAGCGAAACCTGAAGCACCGAAGCCTGAGTCACAAGGCAAGTAAAAAATTTTATTCCTCCCGTTGAAATGCGGGGGGAATTTTTTATTTCATCGTTTCTGAATCGTGTAGGCTTTTATGCAGGCGTTGGCATTAAGATTAATTCCGTCAGTCCAGTTTACGCCGTCATTTGAAAGATAACTTTCCTTCTCGTGAATAATCGCATTCTCAGAATAATTCTTCAGCTTTGTCTCAACTGCCATAACTTTTTTGTTCAGACTCAAGACAACAGAAAAATAATTTCCGTGATTCATTGTGAATTCTTCAGGAAGTGTTATCGTGTGATAACCTGCATATTCAATCTCACCTTTCACACTGGAAATCATTTTGCCGTCAACAGGTGAAGACGGAGAATCGAATCCCAAATCATAAACGTAAAGTTCATATTCAACATTGTTATCTGGTATAAAGAACGCTGCCTCACGCAACACTTCTTTAATGCCCTCAATGCAGAATACACTTGCTCCCCATGAATAACCAATCGTAGAACAGAATCCTAAATCATCATGGCCGTAATGCCTGAGCCTCCTGTTGTCCCTCTCAACGATAAACGCCGTTCCTCCGCTCGTGAACTGTTCGTATGACAGCCAGAAATAACCGCCATTATTGCCTCGCATTTCTCCCCATGAATTTTTGATGAGCCATGCACCATTTGATTTGGGCTTTGGTGAAAAATTATCGCGTGAGAAATTATCATCCCAGCCTGCGATTAAGACATCATGATTCGTTTTCGTTCCGTTCGAGTTGTTGAAGTATGTGTAGTATTTGCCTTTCATGTTATATTTTGAGGGGTCACTGTAGAAACTGATTGTTATTGCTCCGTGATTCATGATGAGCTTTTTCTTTGATTCGTCATCAAGTTGTGAGTTCAAAAGAAAATATGCATCTCTCAATCTCATTGAACGTTTGTAACTTTCAGGTTCTCTTTTAAGCATGGCCTCTCTTTGTGAATCTGTGAGCTGAGTTGTATATTTCAGTTCACGCTCATTTGTTGGGCCTGACAGACGCATTAAGAATGCCGCAGATATGAATGAACTTCCTTCGAGTGAAAGTGTGCCTGATTTGATTCGTGATGAGAAATTACGTTCCTTCTGAGGGTCTCTATATGCATAGAACGCTAACTGCATTTCAGAGAGATCCGGCATTTTTCCGTCAGTGTTTAATCCCTGCGTGAGATAATTGCTTTCCATTGCTCCCAATGCCGCGAATGCCCAGCATGGTCCTGGTATACCCTGATTCTTTACGCTCGTTATGCGTCCGTAGTCGCGGAGGTCGTAACGTAACGGCAGAGAGTATGCTGAACTCGTGAACAGAAACAAGAATGCGAGAACTGCAAAAAGTTTTCTCATGTATAATTTCACCTCATGGAAAAATTATACGACATCAAAAATTTATGCTCATCTTACGGGAATAAGATTATCCTTCAGAATCTATCTCTCGATATTCCTTCAGGCTGTCTCGTCTCGTTAATCGGCCCGAACGGTTCAGGCAAAACTACGTTACTTCGTGTTCTCGCTGGCCTCAAAGGTTATTCAGGGAGTGTTATGCTACATGGCCATGAAGTGAGAAATATATCACGTAAAAATTTTGCACGTTCATTGAGTTTCGTCATGTCAGGAAGAACTTTCAATCCGTCATACCCTTTCAGAGTACGTGAGATAATTTCAATGGGTAGAATGCCATTCATGAATCTATTTTCACGACTCACACCTGAAGACACAAACATAATATCACGTTCAGCGAATCTAATTGGGATTCATCATCTCCTCGAACGCAACATAATGACGCTCTCAGACGGTGAACGTCAGCTTGCATTAATTGCGTGCGGTCTTGCTCAGGATACAGATACAATTCTTCTCGATGAACCTGCGAACTCATTAGACCCTGATAAATCTGCAAAGGTGTATTCGATTCTGCGTGAGCTTGCCGATAACGGAAAGAGTATCATTGCGTCAGTACATGATGTTAATATCTCACGTGCATATTCAGATTACTACATTGCGTTGAAAGAGGGAAATTTAATCTCTCACGGTGATATTCATGAACTCAATGAAGAAATACTTTATGAGCTTTACGGCGTAAGATTCAAAGCATACTATGATAATGAAGGGAATGGTTTAATGTGGCACGCATTGCCGGAATAATGTTATTTGTGTTCCTGTTCGCAGGGAATTCATCTGCTGAACCTGAACGCATAATCTCTATGTATCCTGGACACTCTGATAACATCTATGCACTCGGAGGAGGAGATATGTTAGTTGCGTTATCTGAGAATGATGATGATGATTTACTGCCTGAACTCCCGCGTATATCTCTAAGGGCAGGAGCAGAGAGAATATTATCACTTCAACCTGATGTTGTAATAACACGAAGTTTTGCAGAGAGATTGAATCCGAATCTCTATGACGTACTGAGACGTTCAGGAGTAAAAGTCATATCGTTAGACCCTCCGAACTGGGATGATTTTCCCGAATACCTTAAGACTTTAGCCAATGAACTGAATCTTGATTCTGAATCTGCAATCACGAAACTCAATGCAATAATTGCAGACATATCTTCACGTGCACATCATGAACATAAACCTCATGTATTCCTTGAGGCAACATCAAGAGAGATTCATACGTGTTCACCGTCATCATGGGCCGCAAGACTAATCGACCTGGCCGGAGGAATCAACATTGCATTAGACGCAAAGCCATTACGATATGGAAGTGCAATCGCATCATTCGGAGTTGAGAACGTACTGAAGAATCATGAAAGCATTGACGTATATATCATTCAGACAGGCGCAATGAATCATTCAGGTATTCGTGAATTCAAATCGCGGGAATGGTCAAACGCATTAAAGAACGTGAAAGTGTATGAGATACCTGAAAAGTATTTGAGCAGACCGTCATTGATTGGGCTTGAGAAGGGCGGAAATGAACTGATAAAAATATTCTGGGGGGAATGAGAATGCCAGGTAAATTAGAACCTGATGTATTGAAAGATAAAGTTTTGAGTTTCACGGGAGCAATGAGAGATGATTTGATTGTAGGCGGAGGACTTGGTGAAGATGCCGCACTGATTCGAGTTCATGAAGGTATTCTTGTTGCCGCGTCAGATCCCGTTACTGGTGCAGGAAAGAACGCAGGCCGTCTTCTTGTTCACATAAACGCAAATGATGTTGCGTGCAAAGGTGCAGATCCTTCATGGATAATTGTAACGCTGATAATTCCCGATAAGCTCGGAGTGAAATATGTTGCGGAGATTATGAATGAGATTCACGAGACATGCAGAAAACTCAACATTGCGGTTGCAGGGGGACATACTGAACTCACTGACAGATATGAACAGCCTGTTTTATCTGCCACAATGCTTGGAATGACACGATATGAGCTGAGTACAAAAAGAATTCAGGAGGGAGATTTTATTTTGCTGACTGGTCATGCAGGACTTGAGGGCATGAGCATAATTGCAGATGACAGACCTGATTTGTTCACGGACATTTTCACGGCTGAAGAGATAAATCTGATTCGTTCATGGAAGAATGATTTATCGGTTGTGAGGCCAGCAAGAATTCTGCGAGAGTTTTCGCACTACATGCATGACCCTACAGAAGGAGGTTTGAACGGTGCATTGTATGAGACCTCGAAGGGCTGTGGAATCGGAATAGAGATATATGAAGATGAACTGCCTGTTTCAGAACTCACAAGGAGAGCGTCAGAGAGATTGCAATTCAATCCAATGAACTTAATCTCATCTGGAATGTTAATCGCCGTAATTCCTCCTGATAAAATCGAAATTGCACAGGAGAGACTGCATAACGAAGGAATAGATTCGTGTATAGCAGGAAAGTTTGTGAGAGGGAAAGAAAACATGCTGAACACACATGAAGAGCTATGGAAAATTTTAGCATTATAATATACGAGCATTAGGAACAAATCAAACGAAGGGAACGTGTAAGTTATATATGGCAGAAATATTTAATCATGACTGGCAGAGAACGAAATTATGCGGACGTTTTGATGAATCAGATGCGGGTCATGAAGTTCGAGCAAACGGTTGGGTACGTGCAAGACGAGATTTAGGCGGAATAATATTCATTGAAGTATGGGATTGGACAGGCCCGATTCAGATTGTGTTTAATCCAGAGGCAGGAGAGATTCATAACCTTGCGGCGACATTGCGCAATGAGTATTGTATCGCAGTGAAAGGAAGAATGCGAATACGTCCTGAAGGAACAGAGAACCCGGAACTGAAGACGGGAAACATTGAGATAGTAGCAAGTGATTTTCTGATTCTCTCGAAAGCAAAACATCCTCCGTTCATGATTGGTGATGAGACTGACAGTGTAGATGAGAATTTACGCCTGAAGTACCGCTATCTTGATATGAGGCGCGAGAAGATGCAGAAGAATTTACGAACGAGAGCGAAGATTAATGCGTTCACGAGAAATTATTTGAATGAACGTGAATTCGTTGAACTTGAAACACCCATGCTCACGAAGGCAACTCCTGAAGGTGCACGCGACTATCTTGTTCCTTCAAGAGTGAATCAGGGTTGCTTCTATGCACTTCCGCAATCGCCTCAGCTCTTCAAGCAGATACTTATGATTTCAGGTTTCGATAAGTACTATCAGATTGCACGATGTTTCAGAGACGAAGATTTACGTGCAGACCGTCAGCCTGAATTCACACAGGTAGACATAGAGATGAGTTATATTGTTGAAGATGACATAATGAATCTCATTGAGGGATACATGAAAGGGTTATTCAAGGAGATTCGAGGCGTTGACATTCCGACACCGTTTATCAGAATGCCATACTGGGAAGCAATGGACAGATACGGAAGCGACAAGCCAGACCTGCGGGTAAAACTTGAGCTTTGTGATTTAGCTGATGCATTCAGGAATTCAGGGTTTGAACCATTCAGGAAGATTCTTGAGGCAGGCGGAGTAGTTCGAGGATTGAGACTGCCTGGTGGAGCGGCCATGTCTCGAAAAGAGATTATGGATCTCGAAGCACACGCAATAAAACTCGGCACATCAGGACTTGCGAATTTCCTTTACAAAGACGGAGGACTTAAAGGCCCACTGATAAAATTCCTGAAGCCCGAAGAAGTAGATAAGGTACGTGAACTCGGAGCAATGCAGCCTGATGATGCGTTATTCATTGTTGCAAATGAATCACGGCAGAAGGCATGTGAGATTCTCGGAACACTGAGACTTGAATTAGGACGTGCACGTTCTGATCTGTTCGACAATTCGCCGGACAATTGGAAATTCTTATGGGTAACGGAATTCCCACTGTTTGAATGGAGTGCGGAAGAAAAACGCTGGGAAGCAATGCATCACCCGTTCACATCACCTGCGCTCGACAATGATACACCGTTTGATGAAGACCCTGAACACGCATTAGCAAGAGCATATGACTGTGTGCTTAACGGCAATGAAGTAGGCGGAGGATCAATCAGGATTCATGACCCTGATGTGCAGGCGAGACTGTTTAAGTGTCTTGGAATTACACCAGAAGACGCAAAGAGGAGATTCGGTTTCTTCCTTGATGCATTATCATACGGAACGCCGCCTCACGGAGGATTAGCACTCGGTGTTGACAGACTCGTTATGCTGTTATGCGATGGGAATTCGATTCGTGATGTCATGGCCTTCCCGAAGACACAGAAAGCACAGTGCCTGATGTCAGGAGCACCTGATGAAGTTGAACAGGCGAGACTAGATGAACTTGCAATCCAGGTAGTGAAGGAAGAAGAATAAGAGAGTGAAAAATAAATCCCCTTGTGTGACAGCAGGGGGAAATTTTTTATTGGAGCATTAGCTTTACAATCATATTTTCGTGTTTTAGAATTTTGCAGCATCAAAGCAAATCAATAAGGGGGTTTAATATTATATTCATGAAACACATACTTTCATTTACACTTGCAGTTATGATTCTTGTTTTTGCGTCTTCATGTTCATATGCTGATGTCAAAGACGGCTTCTACATGAAGAAGATTGATAATGAAATTTTCTCACGCATTAAGGGCAAATCATTCAAGGATAACTGCACACTTCCAGTTGAAGATTTACGTTATCTTCATGTTCTTCACAAAGACCTCAAAGGCAATACTCATGAGGGAGAATTAATCTGCAACGTCTACATAGCATATGATGTTCTTGATATTCTCATGAAACTTTACGAGGCAAATTATCCGATTGAAAAGATTCGTCTTGTTGATGAGTACAATGCAGACGATGAAACTTCAATGCGCGATAATAACTCGTCATGTTTCAACTTCAGGTTCATATCGCATACAACGAAAATATCAAAGCATGGTCTTGGCCTCGCGGTGGACATCAACACGCTGTACAATCCATATGTGAACAGGAAAGGTGAAACTGAACCAGCAACAGCAGAAGCATATTTAGACAGGACAAAGGATTTTCCGTACAAGATTGACCACAATGATTTATGCTTCAAGCTGTTCACTGAGCATGGATTTGAGTGGGGCGGAGA
>CAJOLN010000058.1 GCA_905235395.1 uncultured Synergistales bacterium | reverse complement strand
AAATTCATATAATGGCAAGTTCAATATTATTCAGTTATAATGAGTCCACCCATTCAATTTAAATTTTTCAGGGAGGTTAAGTTTCAGGTGAAAAAATTTCTATTCACAATTTTTACTGTAGTTCTTGCGCTCTCTTTATGTTCTGCTTCTCTCGCTGCTGATACAACACCCGTTGTTGTTGAAGCTCCCGCAGAAAATACTTCTGCTCCTGCTCCTGCATCATCAGGCTGGAAATTCGACCACAAAATTAATATCGTATGTCCTTGGGGAGAAGGCGGCGGTGCAGATTCAACATTGCGTGCATTAGCGGCGGCACTAAGGGAAGTAACAGGTCAGGAAGTCTCAATTATGAACATGACAGGCGGAGGCGGTGTGAACGGAGCATCATACGCACGTCAATTACCCGCTGACGGTTATAACTTCCTTCTCGGTACTCAGAGCTTATTCATCATGGATATTCAGGGAGGAATGCCTTTCAAGTTCAAAGATGAATTCGTTCCTGTTGCACGTTTAGTGAATGCAATCAATATCATTGCGGCCTCACGTAAGACAATGGAAGAAAGAGGTTACAATAACTTCTCGGAATTCCGCGATTATGTGAAGGCTCATCCATTCAGCGTAAGTGTTGGTATGCTCACAAGTACAGGCGTTGACGGTTTATCTATGCGTCAGACACTCGAAGGTCTTAACGTCCTTGAGGTAAGTTATCCTTCAGGTGCAGGTATGAACGCCGCGCTTGCACAGGGACAAATTGACATAATGATCACTGGTACAGATGAGATTGCTGAATTGATTTCTGCTGGTGAAATTACTCCTCTGTTAGTTCTCTCTGAGAATCGAATGAAGAGATATCCAAGTGTAGAAAGCTCAAAGGAACTCGGAATCAATTCTGTGTTAGGGCCTGAAAGAGGAATATTCGCGAAGAAAGGAACACCGCAGGAAGCAATTAATGCATTATCGGCAGCAATCGAAAAAGCAGTACAGTCTGAATCATGGCAGACATTCCTTGAAAGAGGCGGTTATGATGAACGTCCTGGATTTGCAAACGCATCAGAGTATCAGAAGATTGAAGATGATGAATACAAGACCTTCACCAACATGTTGAAACCCGCAGACAAGAAAGAAGATTCAAAGAAAGCACCAGCCGCACCTTCAACGAAACTCGCGATAATTGGATTCGTTATGGTTCTCGTACTCATTGTATGTCTCATCAGGAAAATTATTATTCCTCCGATTGCTTTCATTCTCCTTCCGACAATCGCGGCACTCATTGCAGGATTTGATCCGCTGACAGTGAATAAGTTTGCGGCATCAGGAATTTCAAAAATGGTTTCAACTGTCTCACTGTTCGTGTTCTCAATTTCGTTCTTCTCACTCATGAGCGATCAGGGAGTATTTGACCCAGTTGTGAACTTCCTCATCAAAAAGGCAGGAACAAATGTAACACTTGTTCTTCTTGCTACTGCTGCTGTAGGCATAATCGGACATCTTGACGGCTCAGGTGCAACTACATTCATCATAACGATAACCGCAATGCTTCCGTTGTTCAAAAAATTGAAAATGGATAACCGCGCATTGATGATGATCATCTGCGTTGCAATCGGCGTAATGAATGTATGTCCTTGGGGAGGCCCAACGATAAGAGCAGCTACTGTTCTTGAAACAGACCCCAATGTGTTATGGCACAGATTACTTCCTGTTCAGGGTGCTATGCTTGTGATTACGTTCTTAATTGCGTTCCTTCAGAGTGGAATTCAGAAGAGAAGAATCAAAAAGCTCGGCATAGTATCAGAAGATGCTGCTCTCGATGAAACAAAGACTGATGAGAAGAAAGTTGTAGTACCTTCATGGCTTCAGTGGTATAACTTCATAATCGTTGTTGCAGTTATCGTTGTCTTGATGATGGGACTTCTTAACCCTGCTTACACATTCATGCTTGCACTCGCTCTCACTCTTCCGTTCAACATCAAATCACTCAAGGAACAGAACGCAAAGCTCAAAAATTACGGCGTTGCTGCAATGTCAATGGTCGTTACGCTGTTTGCGGCAGGAATATTCACAGGAGTACTCAGCGGTACAGGTATGCTTAATGCAATGGCAAGTGCAGTTGTTACTGTCATTCCTCCGGAGCTTGGAAGGTACACGCATTTCATAGTTGCATGTTTCGCAGTGCCTCTCATTATGTGTCTGGGAACAGATTCATTCTATTTCGGACTTCTTCCCGTCGTTGTAGGAATCGCATCACAGTTTGGAGTCAACCCGTTAGATGTCGCGTGCGTATTGCTTGTTGCTGAGAACGTAGGCGTAATGATTTCACCGTTATCACCAGCTATGTATCTTGGTCTCGGTCTTCTTGAGATTGATGTAGGTGAACACATCAAGTACTCGCTCGCATGGATATGGTCAGTAAGTATTCTTTCTATCGTGGCGTGCATAGTCTTGGGAGTAACTCCGCTTTAAACTTTCTGGTTTTAAGAATCAAATTAACTGTCGCTGTTGTAAAATTACGGCGGCAGTTTTTTTATTCGCTCATTCAATTTCAACTCAAAAGGAGGAATTTTCATCTATGCTTCGTAAAATATTTTTTGTGTTCACGTTCGTAATTATGATTTGTGATTCATCTTTTGCATCTGTTACTGAAGAAATGGTTAATGCTGCATGGAAGAGAATCGCAAAGGCAGACGGCTTCAGAGCAATACCGATAACGTATGAGAAGAAAGATTCACCGAACGCATGGGTAAAATTCAAATCGCAGAAAGATTTCAGTGTTCACGTAACGACAGGCTTAATGAAAATTCTGAATCATGAAGACGAAATTGCTGGTGTACTTGGCCATGAGATAGGACATGTGAAGCTCGGACATTACGGCAAGAGTGTAGGACGTAATATAGGCTGGGCAGTACTTGGCGGTCTCTTAGGGCGTGCAGCAGGAGGAGGAATTGCAGGTTCAGCGGCACAAATGGCAGGACAGACGGCAATGAAACTTGCGGAAAGCGGATTCAGCCGTGAGCAGGAAATAGAAGCAGACGATTACGGAACAGAATTACTTGTGAGAGCAGGTTATCGTTCTGACGGTTTGTACAGTGCAATGAAGACATTCAAGGACAATAACATAATAACTCAGCCTGACGGATTCAATTCACACCCGCCGACAGAAAGAAGACTTACTCACTTGAAAGACAAATCAGATTCTCTCAGACAGAAAAAATAACTTTCTTTTTTCATTTTTCATTTTGCTCCCTTGAATGCGAGGGAGTTTTTTTGTTGCATGGTTTTTTTCTATTGGGCTATAATGTGAAATCATAAACACAAAGGACAAAGACAGGTGAGAAAATTTGTCATGAACAAAAAGATTTTTCCCGTGAAGATATTTTTTGAAATTCTGATTCTCATTCTCATTTTTAATTCTCCGGCTGTATCTGCAATTTCTTCTGTGTCGTCACGACCTGACAGAATGACTTTGTATTCATCTCCTGTATTCAGAGGCACAGTAATGAGTGCATATCAGCAGGCGTATGCGATGAACTTCGAGATATGGAAGCCTCAAGGTTTGCCCGCAGGGTGGTACGCAACATTTGACGGTTTTCCTGTCGCACAGATAGCAGAAAACAGGTGGGTATATGGTCAGCTTGGCATTGACGGAGCAATTCGACCAACGAACATATTAATCGGCTCAGTGATACCTGCGAATGTTCCCGGCCTCTTGAGAATTGCAGCAACAGAAGGATACACGCGGTTTGTGAATGATGAAGCGTTCAGAAAGATTCGAGAATACAGAATCGATCATATGGGCTGGCTGAATGACGGCTATTTGAACACGGTAATTGCATGGCATTCTTCAGAGCCTGATGTGATAATATGGCTCGGTAACCGTTGGAAGAGATTAACACCCAATCAGGGCGAATACACGTGGCAAATGCTGAAGCGTTTACGGGCATGGATAGTTGAAGAACTTCACAAGAACGGCGTATTTTATCCTGTAGGTGAACCTTATGAAGCAGCAGATCTCTCACGTCAATGGGGAATACACTGGAGCGGCCGCGTTATACTTGATACATTGCGTGCATTCAGAGACAGCGGAGGAAACGGCAACGCAACATCATTACGTGACTCATCATCGTCAACCAGCGGCGGAAATTCAGGCGGAAGAAACAATTCAGGGCCTCAATGGGATGTAGATTAACAATGAAGGACAAAGAACGAATCTCAAAACTTCTCTCAATGGCATACAATACCAACAGCACAGCGAGAATTATTGCTATCTCGAATCAAATACTTGAACTCGATGATGATAACCCTGATGCATTACTGCTCAAAGCTGAACATACACAGGGAGAAGATAAGAAAATTGAATTGCTGAAACGTGCTCTTGATTCACTGATGAAACCAGAGAACCAAAATTACGAGGACAGAGATTTTCTGTTGTTTGAGGTCAATGAAGGTCTTGCGCTGATGTATTTTGTGAAAGAAAATTTTCATGAGTCATTTAAGTTTTGCAGTGAGGCCATGAAGATACTTCACGATAACGAAGACTTCAGCGATATTATAGAAGATGACGGATATTTGAAGTCAGTGAATTACCGTGTGATGATTGAGCTTCACGAATGGCAGAAAATACTTTCAGAGGCTATGCGCGATGATGAGCATAATACAGCGTGGGCATATTCGAGACTTATTGCCGCCTATATGCTTGCTCCTGAACATGGCCAGGTGTACGCAAATATGTTCTGGGACTTATTGAGAGTGTCGCCTGATGTGCCGTTATACATGATAGGATATCGAGATGAGCCTGATGATGATTCGGATTCACAGGCATTTGAAGATTTTAATTTTGCCCTGATGTTTTATGATACGCTTTCAATTTCTGATGACTTCAAGAAGTGGTTTGAACATGGGGCAATATTATTCGGACTTCTCACTAACAGGTTTGATTCACGGGAATATGATTACATGATTGACGCGCTTGATGCGTTAGGAGGTTACGATGAATACGACAGGATGAGCAAAATGATATTTGAAGGTGATGACGAATCAGTGATAGAAATGCTTGCGGCAAATAAATGCCTGACGAAATAAAACATAAATCATAACAGGAGAAAAATACAATAGTGGAGACAAAAAGAAATTCACATACACATAGTTCAAAATGGAAATTAACCCCCGATAAACTCAGGAAGACAAAACTCCCGGAAACATGGAAGCTCAAAACGACAGATGATATTGCAATTCCTCGCTCACATAAGCCTGAACCGTTAATAGGTCAGCAGAGAGCAGTTGAGGCTATGGAGTTTGGACTTGCAGTGAACGGACGAGGGTATAACATATTCGTAGTAGGTCAGCCTGGAAGCGGCAGAACAAGCTATGCACTTGAAAGATTGCAGGCGAAAGCGGAAACATTACCTGCACCTGATGACTGGTTATATCTCTATAACTTCGAGAAGCCTGGTGAACCTCTAGCTGTCAGTGTACCCGCAGGAAGAGGAAAGAAACTCTCAGATGAACTTGAAGAATTATTGAAAGATTTGAAAGCTGCAATAAGCAAAGCATTTGAACAGAGCCAGTATGAAGCAGCAAAGGCCTCGCACATAAAAGAGTTTCAGGAGAAAGCCAGTACCATAATGGACAAATTGAGAGAACGCGCTGCAAAAGATAATTTCAATCTCAAACGTACTCCTCAGGGATTCATTAATGTCCCGCTGATCAAGGATAAAGATGAGGAAGGCAACGAAATTACACGTGAACTGAAACCTGATGAATATGAAGCACTCGATG
This sequence comes from uncultured Synergistales bacterium, assembly GCA_905235395.1. GTDB lineage: Bacteria > Synergistota > Synergistia > Synergistales > Aminobacteriaceae > JAFUXM01. The sequence continues at coordinate 4,126 of CAJOLN010000058.1, read as the reverse complement.
ACAGAAAACAGAAACGCTATCAGGCAAAAAGCGAGAAAATTTCAAAACGTACACTTGTAGGCATGCGGGAAATTCGCAACATGGAGAAGGCACTGAAGGATAAACTCAGCAAACTTGAAGCTGAGATATGCCGTGCAGCTATTGAACCATGCATGAAGGATTTGCGCGACAGGTATAAAGACAATGAGCCGTTACTGTCATGGTTCTCAAAAATGGCAGATGATGTGATAGAAAATTTCGGCGCATTCGTTACTGCCGCAAGAGATGAGAACGCAGAAGTAGATTTCACACGATACAACGCGAATCTCTTCGTAAGCAATGATCCTTCAAAGGGTGCACCAGTCATATGGGAAACGAATCCAACATACTATAATCTTTCTGGTCGTGTTGAATACGAAAGTCATCAGGGATATTTGTACACGGACTTTCGGAAGATATTAGCAGGAGCATTCCACAAAGCTAACGGAGGATTTTTAGTTATTGATGCCGAGAAGGTATTGATGAATTTCATGTCATGGGAATCAATCAAACGCTTAATGCGAACTGGAGAAGCCGCAATCGAAAATCTCGGTGAACAATATGGTGCACTTCCTGTTTCATCATTGAGACCGTCACCCATAAAGATAAACATGAAGATAATCATGACAGGCTCACCGTATATATATGAGCTTCTGCAATATTATGATCCTGAGTTCGGAAAGATATTCAAGATTAAGGCCAGCTTCGATTACGATATGCCGCGTACAGCCAGTAATGAAAGGTGGATGGCGAGACATATAGCCGAAGTGATAAAACGCGAAAAATTAAAGCCATTTGATGCCTCTGCATTGTCAGAGATAATTGAATGGTCAAGCCGTGAAGCAGAAGATCAGAATTTACTTTCAGTTGAGGCAGGAAGTTTACGTGAATTACTGACGGAATCAAATGCATGGTCAGAAGTGAATCCGTCAGGAAAGATAGTAACGCGTGAGAATGTGATTAAAGCGATTGAGCATAAAAATTATCGTTCAGGATTGTATCGCGATAAACTTGCACGAGCATTCAGGGACGGAGTGATTCACATTGACACTTCAGGTGAGGAAGTCGGACAGATTAACGGGTTGAGCGTGATTGACATGAATGATTACAGGTTCGGACACCCATCGAGAATCACGGCTAATGTCTTCATGGGTCAGGAAGGAGTCGTGAATATTGAACGTGAGGTTAAAATGACAGGCCCGATTCACAACAAAGGGTTAATGATTCTGTCGAGCTATCTCGGAAGGAAATACGCACAGGATATGCCGCTGAGTTTAAGTGCACACATAACATTTGAACAGAATTATTCAGGCATTGAAGGTGACAGTGCAAGCTCAACTGAGCTCTACTGCATATTGTCCGCGCTCTCTGGTCTTCCGTTGAAACAGGGAATAGCTGTTACTGGTTCTGTAGATCAGTTCGGGACAGTTCAGCCAATCGGAGGAGTGAATGAGAAGATTGAAGGGTTCTATGAGTATTGCAAGATTGCGGGATTAACTGGTGAACAGGGAGTAATGATTCCTCAGTCGAATATGAGACACCTAATGTTGAATTCAGAAGTGATTCAGGCAGTCCGCGAAGGAAAATTCTCAATATGGGCAGTGAATGACATTGATGAAGGCATAGAGCTTTTAACAGGAGTATATGCAGGTAAGCTCCGCAAAGACGGAACATATACGGAAGGCTCAGTGCATGGCCTAGTGAAAGCAAGACTGAAAAAAATGCTGAGTGACGGAATGAGACTGGAAAAGAAATTCGGACGTTCAACGCGTAAAACCATAAAGAAGAAAGATGCTGAAGTCAAAACACCAGAAGATACTACGAATTCTTGATATATTAGAAGACGAATATCATAATGAAGCAAGCCCGCCTGAACTCGGACACTCTGAGCCTCTCGACGGGCTTATTCTCACTGTCTTATCTCAGAATACCAATGACATTAACCGCGACCGTGCATTTGCGAATCTCAAAGCGAATTTTCCCGAATGGAAAGATGTAATTGATGCAGGAAGTGAAAGACTGGAGAGTGTGATACGTACAGCAGGACTTTCACACACAAAGGCCGCGCGAATCATAACGATACTTGAGACTGTATATGAGAATTTCAATGCATACACGATAAAGCCTCTTGCGAAATATGAACCTGAATTCATGAAAAAATATCTGCGTGCTCTTCCAGGTGTCGGAGCTAAGACTGTTGCATGTACATTGCTGTTTGATTTTAAAATTCCTGCGTTCCCTGTTGATACTCACATAACGAGAATCTCAAAGCGTGTTGGATTTGTCCCGGCGAATTCATCACCCGAAGATATTTCACACATTCTTGAAAAGGTTGTGCCTGCCTCAAGATGTCTGGGGGGACACGTGAATATGATTGCTCACGGAAGAGCAGTATGTCATTCACGAAATGCGGAATGTGAATTGTGCGTACTAAATAAAATATGCGAAAACAAAAAAAATTTGGAGGTATAAATTATGAGGACAAAATTTTTCATCATGGCCATGTTGTTATTGTTTGCTTTGCCTGCTCTTGCAGAAGGGAAAAAATCTCCCGAATGGATTTCAAATCTCAAAGCAGCAAAAAATGCTGAACAGTTAGTTATCGTTCAGGGCACGAAAGGATCAAACGCAAAGTTTTCATTTCATGAGAAGGATTCAGTTTCAGGTGAATGGAACGAAATCATATCCTGCAATGCATTCATAGGCAAAAACGGATGGGGCAAAACTCGTGAAGGTGACTCTAAAACTCCCACAGGTGTTTACACATTCACAATGGCATTCGGAATTCTTGAAGATCCCGGCTGTGCTATGGGATATACACAAGTTGATGATTCGCATTACTGGGACGGCGATTCAAAATCCGAACGTTATAATCAGTTTGTCTCAATGAGAGATTATAACGATTTCAACCGCAAGGACAGCGAACACATAATAGACTACACACTTGCATACAAGTACTGCCTGAACATAAGCTACAATCTTGACGGCGAACCCAACAAGGGAAGTGCAATATTTCTTCACTGCCAGACAAAGAACAAGTTCACCGGCGGGTGTGTCGCAATTCCTGAACGTGATATGCGCGAGGTCTTGAGGCATGTCAAAGAAGGGTGCGTTGTAGTTATGGATTTCGGAAATAAAGTGAGAAATTACTAACATGAAAATACTTTTTGACCTTTTCATCACGTTTGCAAAAATGGGAGCAATAACTTTCGGCGGAGGTTATGCAATGCTCCCAATCTTGCAGCGTGAAATCGTAGAATCAAAACACTGGGCATCAGATGAAGAACTAGCTGACTATTACGCAATCGGACAATGCACACCCGGAGTTATCGCTGTGAATGTCGCAACGTTCATTGGAAGGAAGAAGGCAGGTATTGCAGGCGGCATAATCGCGACAATCGGTGTAGTGTTTCCTTCTGTTGTGATAATCTCATTGCTCGCAGGAGTCATTCATGCGTATTCATCTCTCGAATGGGTCAAACATGCATTTGCAGGAGTACGCGCATGTGTATGCGTTCTAATCTTCAATGCAGTCGTAAAACTCTTCTCGAAAGCCATAATTGATTTACCCACAGCGATAATCTATGCCGCAATTCTTCTTTGTGCTCTCTTCCTGAATCTTTCTCCTGTACTCTTCGTGATACTCGCAGGACTTGCAGGAGTGATTCTAAAAGTGACGGTGAAGTCGTGATGATATACGCACAATTATTCTGGGAATTCTTCAAAACTGGACTATTCGCAATGGGCGGAGGCATGGCAACTCTTCCATTCCTCTATGACATTTCAGATCGTACAGGCTGGTTCACACATCAGAATCTCGCCGACATGATTGCAGTCTCCGAATCAACTCCCGGCCCTATAGGCGTAAACATGGCTACGTATTCAGGTTATCTTACTGCCGGACTTCCTGGTTCAGTCATCGCTACACTTGGCCTCATCACTCCTAGTATCATTGTTATTCTTATCGTATATGCGTTCCTTCATGCATTCAAGGATAACAAGTATGTAAATGCTGTCTTCTATGGTCTTCGTCCTGCAAGCACTGCTATGATTACTGCGGCAGGTTTAATTGTCTCAAGGATAACGTTCATGCCAGACGGAATTAATT
>CAJOLN010000057.1 GCA_905235395.1 uncultured Synergistales bacterium | reverse complement strand
TTATCCGGCAGAAGCAGAGCAGGATCAGGATACTTTCTGTAAAGGCTGTTCTGATTCCAGAGATAATAATTATTTGCAGAACTTGTATCAAGTTTTACAGATGCCGCAACCTTCATCGTACCTTCCTTCGCAACATATGGCATGAACCTGAATGAATATCCTGCTGATGACATAGGAATTGTCGTTCTGGCCCAGTACTTTATAGCAATGCTTTCATCTGTAGCGTAGGACTTTGTGTATGCCGCTGAATTTTCCGTCTGTGCAGGAGTTGGGCTGCTGGATGAGCTTTTCCCTGTGAATACTGACTTAACGCTGTTCCAGAGACCCTTTAAGAAGCCCACTGTCTTTGTCGCTTCACTGGGCGTAACGGTCTCAGTAGCCTGATTTCCTACTTTGTTGGCGTTGCTGAATGAAAGCTGAATTTGTGTATCATTAGTGTTAGGGATAACGAATTCCTGCGCATTGTCCATGAGCTTGCCGCTATCGTTGTAGCCTTCAACGTCTTCGATTCTGGCGGGATACGAGAAGAGATTACCTTCCTCATGCCGCGGCTGATAGACATTCGAGGGGTTATTGGTATTCACGATGTCATCGCGGATTGAGAAAGTGATGTAGTAATCCTTCGGCTTGCTTGAAGCAGGGACTGGGTTCTCGTTAATCGTATTAGCGTTTATATTGCCTCCAAGCTGAAGGCCAAGCCATGTCGGCGGGTAATTGCTCTGAAGCCTGTAACGCCATGTATACGTCGTTGTATCAAAAAGAAGTACTGCGTCCCTGTCTGTTGCGGAATTTATCGAGGTCAGAGTATATGAATTTGATGACTCGTCCATTTTTATCTTAACGGTATTGGTATGGTTGTTGAAGAAGTCAAGGAACTTTGCGGCCGCTGCCCCTGCTTGTCCATACTCTGAATTTCCGCCGAAATTTGCCACCAGATGACTCGTCATTCTGTTATACTCAAGGTATTTGTCCGCAACTTCCAGCGCACTGTTACCGCCTGTATTGAACATGGTATCCAGAGTTGTCGTTGTGCTGAATTTCATTGTGCTACTCTCGGAGCTTTTCGCAGATTTCGTGTATGTTACGGACATTTCACCGCCGCCCATTGCAGCCTCTTTGAAGCCGCTGAAACTGAAGTTTGTGGGGGCATTAGTCAGTGCAGTGCCGTCAGGTGTAAGGTTGTCAACGTGATACGGGATTGCAGGAAGTATAGCCGCGTAGGTTGTATCGTGAGTATCGCAAAGCTGTTCAACGTCACGAAGTTCAATGCCCTCAGCCAGGAAATCCGCCACAGCCAGACCGCCGGTGAAGTAACCTGATGCCTGAACAGAAACAGATACCATACCCATTGAGATAGTCCACACATTTTTTTTCTTATTTGCTATTGACTGGTCAATGGCGTTACTGTCATAAATTTTTCTGGCAGTAGATGCCTTAAAATTGAAGTCCCCATTATCATTGACAGGAGCAGGAACTAACCACACAGCTTTTGCTTCTTTGGTGAAACTTATGGCTAAATCGTCAACAATTCTGTCTTTCCCGAATTTTCCTCTGAATGGCCCGGCAACAACAGAAATTGCGGCATCGGGGTAATAATTGATGTCATCTCCGAATCTTGTATCTACAGGTACAGGCTCGAAATTTCCAATTTCCTTCAAACCAGCAGATCCATTGTACTGGTACACTGTAATGTGAGGCAATAACTGAGAGTTGGTATTGGACTGCCTACGCAGAGTAATCTTGATGAATTCGTCAACGCCGTCGCCGTTTAAGTCTGCCGCAACACCGTGAACATAGGGAACTCGTTCATACGTGTCACGCGTTGTGACTGGGGATTTAAAAGAAGAAGACTCTCTGTCCCATTTGAGGATTGAATACAATATTTGTCGTTCAGGTGAGTAATCACTAAGTTTAATAATATAACCAATCTCCTGCAATCCGTCCCCGTCAAAATCTCCGGCGAAAACATTCCCTCCTCCGCAAGTGTAGATACCTGTACCGTAACTGAGATTTCTCCAAGGGCCCAAAATACTGCTATACTTTCTTCCGAAAGAATAAATTATGGATAAGCCGGGCTGTTTTTTACTGTCATCGTATTTACAGTGAAAAACGCGTTGTATCACGTTATCTTTGGTGAAGATAAGAGCTGCTATTTCATTCTCGTAGCCGTCATTGTCGAAGTCCCCTGTGCAGATGTAAGCATTAACAAATCCTCTGTCGTCAACATCGTAACCAACTATGTCTTTCTCGAAATCAAGGGTGAGATTTCCGTCCTGGCCGTATTTGAGGAACGTGAAGTTTAAGTTAAGACCATTCCCCTGCTTAAGGTTATCCTTTGCATCGGAATGAGCAACAACGAAGACCTCGCCGTCGTAATTCGGGAAAGTCAAAGCCCCGCTTCCGTAAACATTCGCCCAGCCACGTGTACTTGTCTCAGTGTTGGTAGAAATTGTTTTCTGAGTAAGAGATACCTGATTTCCTGACACTGAACGGAGGAATGTCTGAATAGGAGGTTTGGCAGGTGAGGGCGTATTAAGGCTGATTCTTGTTGGGATTGTGCTGTTTCCAGAATTGGTTTTGACGACATAACCTGATACTGTGCCGCGATTAGATACTGCGGAATTAAGTCTTGTCATGTCTGCGGTATTATTTTGGCCTAATTCACCCATACCGTCAACAGGTGAGAACGTAAACTCCTTCTGGACAGAGCCGTCTTCATTAAACCAAAAGATTCTGCTCTGTATGTAACTGTCATGCGCAAATTCAGGGATAAGGTCATACGGATTACTATTCCATTGAATAGCAGCACGCTCTGTGAACATGAGAGACTTTTTGCCGACCTGGAAATTTGCCCTTCCTGATAATGCCTGCATTACGTTCGAGACCTGATCAATCGGTTTGCCGCCGAACTGGATTTTTGCCTCAGCCGGTAACCATGCTCCACACACAATAACGCATAAAAGCGTAAAGACAATACATGCCCATGTAACAATTTTTGCTTGTCTGAACATTTTAGAAAGACCCCTCTTTCTTTTATGAAATTTTCGGGAATTATATCACCATTAAATTGCATAACAAGTACGTAACATAAAGGAAAAATATGAATCTTCATTCATGACAGTATAATGATATTTTCAGGTTTGATTCTGTTACGCTTGAATGGATTCTCTGGTGCTGTGATGAATACCTGCCACTTAGTTTTTAACAGCTCACTGTAAACGAAGCTCTTTCCCTCAGAATCAAGTTCTGCGGTTAAATCATCGAACAGCAATATCGGTTCACGTTTTAGTTTCATTGAGATTAATTTTCCGGCCATGATTATCATGTACAAAATTAGCCTGCGTTTTTGTCCCCTGCTTAATGTTTCTGATGCTGGTCTGCTTGTCTCATTGATAATTATTGAAAGGTCATCGTAATTCGGGCCGTCAATCGGGTGAAGTGCAAATGCTTCTCGTCTCGAATTTCTGTTAAGCATTTCAGCAAGATACTCTTCACCGGAAACATTTATTGCCGGTGTGAACTGCATAATAAATTTGCCTTCAGGAATCATTTTCATCATCATTGATACTACTTCTCTCCTCGCGTCCATAATCCAGCCGCCTAATTTGCAATACGGAACTGTTGTGATATTCGGCGATTTTCCCTGACGCAGCAGCGCAGTTCTTGAACGCATTATGATTTTAAAATCAGCGAGCCTCTTCGCAAACGGAGGATAGAACAGAGAACATAAACGGTCAATGAAAAGTCTTCGTGATGACGGAGAAGCATCAATGAGATTAACGCTTCCTGTGAGAAAAATTATTGAGGGCAGAGACAATCGCAAATCTGTAAATGAAATTGCCTTGCCATTCATTCGGATTGATGTTCGTGATGAAATTTCCGCTGTGAGTGAAAAATCTTCTTCGCCTGATAGATGAGCAGATAATCTCGCGTTATATTTTCCCCATGAGATTACGTTTTGTGTCTTCGCAAATGATCCCCAGCCAGTTAGTACGCTTAACGTCTCAAGGAGATTCGTTTTGCCTGAACCGTTGCGGCCAAGAATTAAATTTATGCCCGGCTCCCATTTGTGTTTAAGAACCGGGCTGTTGTTCATAGTGAGATTTCTGAAGTCAGATGAAAGTGTGTAATCAAATCTCATTGAATCAATATGCTAAAAATTTCCTTCTCCTTCGAGATTTTCTTCCTGATACTGAGACTGTGAACTATCATTGAGTTCATCATCTACGAGATCCTGAGGCGATAATCTTGAAGGCATGAGCATATATAGAAAACTGCTGTCATCTTTTCTGGTCATTCTTGTCTGTCCTTCTGCACCGCTGAATTCAATTTCAATATCTCCTGTTCCAAATGCCTTTAAGCCCTCAAGGAAATAGCCTGCATTGAATCCAACCTGAAGGGATTCACCTGTAATATCAGCTTCAAGAGATTCACGAGCGATCCCCTGTTCGGGAGATATTGATGTAATTTTAAGCTGGTGGTCTGATGTCATATCCATAACCATTATGTGAGACAGTGTTGTCTTTGCAACGATATCTATGCGTTCAACAACCGAAATCAATTCTGCACATGATATATTCAGTATTGTGTGTATATCTGTGCCCAATATTCGCTCATACTCCGGGAATGTCGCTTCAATTTTTCTGATTGAGAATTCTACATCTGAAATTGAAAACCATACTACAGGGCCGTCTGAAAAAATTCTGACATTCTCAGTATCAGGCAACTGCTTTGCCAAATCCTTTAATGCGCCTGACGTAAGCATAGAGTTTTCATCTTTTCTGTTAACGGTGCAAAATCTCTCTGAGATTGCGAGACGCTTACCGTCAGTTGAAACGATTCTAAGTGAGTTCTCTGTTGTTCGCAGAAGACACGCACCAATATATTTCGGAAAATCCTGAGGTGCTGAACTTGCAGAACCTCCTTCACTTATCATGCGCTTTAGATCCCCTGAAATTATCTCACATATACTTTCGGCACCTTGGCTGTCCGGAATATGCGGAAATTCATCAGCAGACACAAACGGGAATTTCATTCTGCTTTTTCCGGCATCAAGAATACCGCGCTTTTCATTCACATCAATCGTAAATGTATCGCTTGTGAGCTTCCTTAACATATTTCCAAGAATTGCGGCAGGCAATACCGCTTCTCCTCCCTCAATAACAGTCACTCCGCTGGTTTTGTATCTGACTGATGTTTTTAGGTCTGTTGCTTCAAGTATAACCTGGCCTTCTTCTTTGGCATTGATTCTTATGCAGCCCATTATGTCAGCCACTGATTTAGATGAGACTACTTTTTCGGCAGTCTGCCAGGCCTTCAGGAAATCCTGACGCTGTATTTCAAGTTTCAATTATTATGAACATCCTTTCCGATTGCTTTTTGAGCTAAATTATAGCAGTGCAGAAAAAATGTGAGCCGGGCTAGTACTTCCAGAGAACATTACGGTCAATAATCTTTGCAGGATGACCCGATACCATACAGTTAGCAGGCACAGACTGAATCACGAAAGATTTTGCTCCTACAATTGCTGAGTCTCCGATTTTAACGCCCGACATGATCACACATGACTCACATAGCCACACCTTATTACCTATGATGACGGGTCTTGAGTTCCTGTAGCCCTGACGGTTAATATAATGCCCTCCGTTATTGTCGCGTATTGTTACATTGCGCCCTATCTCGACATCATGGCCTATCTCTATTTTTTCACAGCATACGATAGTGGCACCTATATTAGTGCCGCAGTTAAGAAACTTTTTCCCGTGTATGATTAAATTAGCCTTACTGTGAACCTCAATGCAGCTCCCGTATCCGAAAGTCCAATTACCTTTTACTGTCAGCTTTCCTCCTTTGTCAACATTCAGCCGGGTCTCAAGATGACTTGTAGGGAAACGTGACTTTGCACCGACAATCAGAAGTCCGTCAATCTCAAGCACAGCAGACTTTGCAATATTCACTGAACAATATGAACCGAAAATTATTCCTTTGCCGTGAATCAGATTCTTTATGCCGCTGTATTTCAACGTGTTATACAGTGCAGGCAGATGAAGGCGCGTTGTTCTTGCAATCAATCTCATGAAGCGAAGTGCACCTTTGACTTTCCGAAGAGAACTCTTTATTACATTTTTGATTCTCCTCTTCAGTGCGGGTTTATCATTCCTGCTGTACTTTTCAACCACATCACCAAACGGCATGGTCTTTATGTCCCTGAAGAATCCTTCTCTGTCATTGTTGATTCTTGAAAGCGGTTTTACTAATGCAGGATTTCCTGACAGTATGCTCTCAAATTCCATAGGAATGAAATTGATTCTCGGCTTGATGTTTTCAAAATACGCTTTGCCTTTTTCAGAGTTAATCATGACAAGTGAAGTGCCAAGATTTTTTTCAAGATCTGAATTGTAATTTTCAATTCCCCAGAAATCCGCGAGGCTTATATCCGCAATTCTCGGAAAGCCTTTGAACCTGCATTCGTAACATGACGGCCTTGTATAAAGATGCGTACCTATATAGCCCTTCGTGAATTTGCATACGTCCCTTGTCTCGAAAATTACTCTCCCATCAGCGAGAATAACTTTCTTAGTCAAATTCCTCCAGCCGTATTCTTTCGATTTTGCTTTTGTGTACACTACTGGTGAACCGTATCGTTCTTCAAAGGAATCAAGAAATCTCTTCCATACGAGCGGAGAATTAATGCCAAGACAAATGAAATCAAGAATGATCAGATTTTCATAATCGCGGCCAAGATACGCACGCAATGCAGACATCTGGCAGGGAGTCCCGCACACGAGAACCCGTTCTCCATTCTTCAGGAGGTCTTGAACTTTCCTGTATAATCCTTCTGCATTACTCTGAACGTATTTTGAGCTTCTCAATCTCGGAAGGTCTTTTTTGTCGTTAGAAATGAAATGCGAGACGCTGAAGTCATCATTAAACACTGCACCTCCTACATAACCGCCCTGTTTGTACATGTAATCGGCCAGTGCTGAGAACAAACCGCCTGATGTGCTGTCAAAGACGACTTCGATATTTTTATTTTCTGCTGCAAAACATAAGGGTTTCTCATAGTCATTATGTTTCAGTTCATCAGCATGTATCACAGGACATACCCGTTCGCATAATCCGCAGTTAATACATGTATCATGATTCACTTCGGGATACCATATGCCTTCTTCGTCAGTGATGAATCTTATTGCGTTTTTAGGGCATACATCACCGCATGCATTGCACCCGCAGCACTCTTCTTTTCTATGAATGTCAATCATCTCAGGAAATCTCCTCCGTCTGTTGGAATGACGAGTCCAGATAGGCACTTTGAGGCATCACTGAGCAGGAAGAATATTACTTCTGCAACTTCTTCCGGCAAAAATTTCCGTCCGCATTTCCTATCAGAATACATGTTTTCATCAGGCGACACTCCCGTCATAGGTGTGGCTGTTATTCCAGGAGCTACAGCATTAACACGAATACCCTTATGGTAAAATCCTGTCGACATGCCCATAGTCATGCTGTTTATCGCACCTTTGGCTATACCATAAGGCCAGTCTGCTCCTCCGCTGAGAAATGACCAGTCAGAAGATGTGAACACAATAGAGCCTTCTTCTCCTTCCTTCTTTCTAATGATATATTCCCGCGCGGTGAAATATGCTCCTTTAAAGTGAACGTTCATTATGTCCTGCCAGATTTCAGGAGTTACGTCATTGAAGCTGTGTATACCCTGACTTATTCCCGCATTGCATACACAGTAATCTATCTTTCCGAGTCTGCTGCAGGCTTCATCCATCACTCCCTGAATTTTTTCTGTGTCGCTCAGGTCAAATGTAATATATTCTGCGTTAGGGCCAAGTTGTTCACATGCTGCTTTATTCTTGTCTTCTCTTCTGCCTATGATTAGAACTCTTGCGCCCTCACTGATGCATTTCTTCGCTGTACTGAATCCTATTCCGCTGTTGCCTCCTGTAATCAGTACGCTCTTGCCTTCCATAGCATGGCCATATGACAATTGAGCCGTCGTAACTGTTATATGTTTTTCAGGAATGCCCTTGATGAGCCACCTCAAAAGACGCTTTATGTATCCTTTCATGAATAATCCTCCTCCTCACAAAATCCTGAAGTCGCAGTTGTCAGGGTCGTAACGTACACGTGCATTGATGTTTATCGAATCAATCTTTGTCATCTCTTCATCAGTGAGCGTGAAATCAAAAACGTCAATATTCTCTTTCTGATGAGAAATATTTAGTGTCCGTACAATTGGAATCAGGCCAAGCTGAATGTGCCAGCGCAGAATAACCTGCGTTACAGTCTTTGAATGTTTCTCTGCAATTTCCTTCAGAACAGGAAGCCTCATTAACCTGTCATCGAATCTCGCAAGAGGCGCATATGATTCAACCTGTATGTTTCGTTCACGGCAGAAAGCAATCAAATCCTTCTGTGTGAAAAGCGGCGTAACCTCAAACTGATTAACGAGAGGCAGAACTCCTGAAACTTTTTCTAGAGCATTCAAGTGATGTGCATGACAGTTAGCAGTTCCGAGAATTCGGCAATACCCTTTAGTCTTCAGCTCAATCATCTTCAGCCATGTATCTTCATAGCACCCTGTGACAGGCCAGTGAAACATCAGGATATCAACATAATCTGTCCCAAAATTCTTCAGCTGAGCGAAAAACTCGTCTTCGATATTTCCTTTGAACTGTGCACCATTGCTTACCCTCGTAGTAAGTGTTATATCTTCGCGCTTCACACCTGATGACCTGATAGCCTTGCCGATTAATTTTCCGTCCCCGTATGCCGCAGAATAATCTATGAGTCTGAATCCGTTATTGATTGCGGATATCACAGCCTCAAGATAACGCCTTCTCTTCATTGGCCTTACAATAAATTTATTCCATGCCCTGAAGAATATATTCCGCCTGCCCTGCTTAGGTCTGGGAGTGTAACCCACGCTGCCCGGCCCTAAGCCTATTTCAGGAATTTTCGTTCCGTCTGACAAAACTGCGTAATTCAAATAATTTTCCTCCTCAATTTTTCAGAAACATTTTGATGAATCCTTTTGCTGGTCTCAGAACCTTTTCTGCTTTTTTCATGAGCGTCATTCTTTTCAGCATTCCAAGATAATTCCAGCTTAAACGTTCGATATATCTTTCTGCTATGCTTCTCTCTTCTTCCGAAAGAGTGAACTCCTTATGTCTTGCAAGAATCGCATCACACATAAAATTGAAGTAATCATCAAGAGGTCTTGTGCTGTAATTCTCCTGAAGAAATTTCACTGTCCCCGATAATCCCTCGCTCAATGGAACTCTGTATCTCACATTTGGACTTATGCTTTTAATCAGGCTGTTATCTAACGTAACTTCCGCCATCTTGTTGTACCTGATTTCATCATAAAGCCCTCTGTGATATAGTTTCAGTGCCTCAACTGGTACATGAACTATCTGCGGTTGAATTCCGATAAGGCTTCCCACAGTGTTAATCACATCTTCCCATGTGCAGCATTCATCATCGCAAACATGATATGCATTGCCGATCGCTTTCCTGTTCATGAAAGTCCCAAGTGTACCTTCAGAGAATGTTGATATGTGTGTTACGCAGCGTTTGTGATGTCCGTCCTGAATGAACACTAACGGCTTATGCTTCATGATTCTATCTATCAGAGTGTACTGATTGAATCGTCCGACAACCGCAACAGGTATTCTTGTATTTCCGTATGTATATGGCGGTCGTATAATCGTGATGCCGCAGGAATATTTATCATGATTCTCTTCAACAAATATCTCTGCATCTCTCTTATTGTGGGAATATCCCCATTTGAGTTTTTCGAGTCTCTTGGGAGCGTTCTCATTTGCATTATTGTGCGGCTGTTCATATACTCCTCCAGTTGAGATATACACGAACTGTGCGCAATGATTGCTGACGAGTTCCAGATCTCTTATGAGCTGCTGCTTTGTGAATATGAGACCGTCAACAATTACATCATAATTGCC
>CAJOLN010000056.1 GCA_905235395.1 uncultured Synergistales bacterium | reverse complement strand
ATTTACTCAGGCATGAGACAGCAAACCGTGACCACTACATGAAGTTACACCCTCAATCAATGTCATACGATAACCGCATGAAATGCCTGCATGAACTTCGAGAACTGGGCTATCAGGTTGGGTGCGGATTCATGGTTTAGTCTCCGTATCAGACAATGAAGACGCTTGCAGAGGATTTGAAGTTCATTGAGGAATTCAAGCCTGAGATGTGTGGAATAGGGCCATTTATACCGCATAAGGATACACCGTTTCATTATTATCCTTCGGGAACTCTTGAACTTACGTGTTATCTTCTTTCAATCATTCGTCTCATTCATCTACCTGTGCTGCTTCCTTCAATGACTGCGAGGGGACATGAAACGTTCAGCGTGAGTAAATGAGTAATGATATAATGCAGATATTCAAACAACAGGAGGTATTCATTTGGGAATAATCAGTGCGATAAGAGAGCGTCTCAAAAGACGAGATAAATGGATAAAATTTTGCAATGAGTATCGTAAAAGGAATTCTGATAATTTCACTTTTCCTGCGAATTTCTTCAACATTGATTGTGTTTCCGTAGACAGGGGAACATACGGAGAGATAAATATTTTAGGCGGAGAAACTTTTTCAGGTGTAGAAGGAATAAGAAAGGTCATAATAGGCAGTTACTGTTCAATAGCATCTGGCGTTACCTTCATATCTCATCAGGAGCACAGCACAAATCATATTTCTACATTTCCTTTCAAAGTCATGGTACTAGGTGAAAAATTTGAGGCATTATCAAAAGGTGATATTGTAATTGATGATGATGTCTGGATAGGTTACGGTTCTACAATATTAAGTGGTGTACATATAGGTCAGGGTGCGGTTATTATGGCTGGTTCTGTAGTATCAAAAGACATTCCCCCATACTCTATGTGTGGCGGTGTACCTGCAAAACCTGTGAAATATCGTTTTAGTGAGGACATCATACAAAAACTTCTGACAATTGACTTCTCAAAACTTGATGACACACTTGTCAAAGAACATATCAACGAACTCTATGAAACTGTAACAGAAGATACAGATCTATCATGGCTGCCATTGAAGAATGAAAATATGTGAAAAAATGATAGGTTGAATATAGATAGTTTTGCTGTTCACATTTTCTTCATGGCATTGTGTTTCACTATGCTATGAATACTTTTTCAACTACGGATAGATCAATTATGGAGGCGATTTTACTTCATGCTTAAATTTTTCACTCGCATAAGACTTCTTTTATGGGTTCTCGCTGTCATCAGTTTAGGTTTCCTCGTTGGCAGTCAGGTACTCGCAAAATTAGCACAAGCAGAAGCAAATCTAAGATCATTAGAGACAGAAACAGTTACAACATATCCAGTGGAAACAGAAATATTAACCACAACGAACTGGCAGACATGGAGAAGTTATTACGGTCAGGCGAAAAGTGCTCACACTCAGAACATAACGACATACGAACGCGAAATCGTAAGAACCGTTAATGTTGATGTCGGAAGCCCTGTTAAAGCAGGTCAGACAGTAATCACATTGCAGGTTGCGGCAAGAGGTGCACAGGTTCAATCAGGAAAGACAGCATACGATGAGGCAAAGCTGAATTACGACAGACTGAAGCAATTGAACAGGAAAGGCGGAATTTCACAGAGCGAAGTTGATTCGGCATATGCAAGACTGAAATCAACAGAGGCAGCATTGAAATCATCGCAGTCAACTTTACAGCGTACAAGTCTGAAGGCAAGCATAAACGGAATCGTAAGTGCAAGGAACGTTGAACCAGGAGAAATTGCAGAAGCAGGAGCAGTTCTTCTCTCAATAGTTGACCCAAAAGAAATGGAAGCTGAACTTATGGTGTCAAAGAAGGACATCATGAAGATAAACAAGAACACTCCCGTAGAAATTTATGTAGACGGAACGACACATAAAGGCTGGGTAAAACGCACAAGTCCAGAAGCACAGAAGGGTTCAGGATTATATCCCGTCGTTGTAGGACTGCCGGAGGACTCTGGAATACTTCCGGGAACTTACGTTGAAGGCAGATTCATGGTGAACAGTCAGCAGAACGTTGTCGTAATTCCCTCGAACGTTGTACTCTATCGCGGAACTACACAGTCAGTGTATCTTGCGGACGGAGGAAAAGCAAAGCTAGTTGCAATTACAACAGGCGAAGGCAAAGAAGGCAGAGTAGTTGTAACCTCAGGACTCAAACCAGGCGATAATCTCATCACAAGCGGCAACCGCGTACTCTATGACGGAGCAGAAATAGTACGCAATGTTGATGTTGCCGGCAAAAATAATAAATCAAATACCAACGGATAATGAGAGAATAAATTCATGAGAGGCTTCATAAAATTTTGTATAACGCACCCGGTCTTTACCTGGTGCTCAGTTGTTGTATGGATACTGCTCGGCATCTCAAGCTATTTCACTCTGGGCGTTACTCTTTACCCGGACGTTGAGCTTCCATTCATCTTAGTCCGAACAACTTACACAGGAGCAGGCCCGAATGAAATCGAACAGTTAATCAGTAAGCCATTGGAAGACGCATTAGCTGACCTTGAGAATCTGAAATCCATAACTACATATTCAATCGAAGGAATCTCAATGGTAGCTGTCGAAATGGAATCAGGAACGAACCCTGACTTAGCACTTGTAGACGTGAACAACAAAGTGAAAGCCAAAGTTCCAGATTTACCCGATGATGCAGATGAACCTGTTTCAACTAAATTCGACATAAACGCACAGCCATTCCTGATTGTATCTTTCAGTTCGTCAATGCCGGAGAAGACTGCCAAGAAAATTATTGAGGACAGAATTCAGCCTGTAGTTGCACGTGTTGAAGGTGTAGGCCGCGTTGACGTAACAGGAGGAAGAGACAGAGAGATTCACATAAACTTAGACCCTGCTGCACTGAGTGATTACGGGATAAATTATCTTCAGGTATGCAATGTCGTTGCCGCGAACAATGAGACTACCCCTTCAGGTTATATCTCTCAGAGGAAAGATGAAATTTCATTGAGGCTCATGGGAGAATTCAATGAAGTTGAACAGCTCGAAGATATTCTTATTCCAACACCCAACGGTCAGCCTGTGAGATTGTCGATGCTGGGTGAAGTAGTTGACGGAGAAGAAGATCAGCGAAGTCTTGCACGTGCAGACGGAAAACCAGTTGTGCAATTAAGAATAAGCCCGCGTTCCAATGCAGACATTGTTGAAGCAGGAAGGATAATCAAGCGTCTTATGACACGAACAATGAGAGACTTTCCTGATTTCTCGTATGAATACACTTACGATGATACGGGCTTCGTTGAATCAGCAGTGAAAAATATCATACGAGATACCGCAGTAGGAATTGCATTAACGGCACTGGTCATATATCTCTTTTTGGGAAGATTATCGGCGACATTCATAGTTGCGTTTTCAATGCCAGTTGCATTTGCGGCTACGTTCGTTCCTCTTCAGATTCACGGATACACTCTCAACCTCATGAGCACATTGGGACTTGCTTTGTCTATGGGTACGCTGGTAATGAACGCAATATTAATTATCCAGAATATATATCGATACAGAGATATGGGATATGAACCGTTTGAAGCAGCAGAAGAAGGCACAGTTGAAATTTCAGTATCAGTTCTTGCAGGTGTCTTAACAAACTTGGGAGTGTTCACACCAGTCGCATTGATGTCTACAATTGCAGGTCAGTTTCTGAAACCTTATGCTGTTACGATAGTATATGCTACATGTTTCTCACTCTGGGTAACAATGGCAGTTACTCCATGTTTAGCTGCTCGTATCAAAAAACAGAAAGGTGATACAGCAGAGCTTCCTTTAATGGGAAAAATATTAACTGGCTGGTGGAACTGGATATTTGACGGCTTCAGAGATTTATTCTTCATCATTCTTCACCTCGCAATGAGATTCCCTATGCTGACATTAATCTTCACTATTCTTGCAACATACGGTTCACTTCAGTTGGGAGGATTCTTAGGGACGCAGTTCACACCAACGACTGATGACGGAACAATACGAATCACACTGACGCTCGATAACAACGCATCGATATACAGGACATCTGATTTGATTTATCAGGTTGAGGATTACATCAACAAGATGCCTGAGAAAAAATATATCCGCAATGTAGTATCGACAGTAGCGGGTTCAATGAGGAGCAATTCAATCAGCGAAGCACGAATAGAATTGTACACGAATAATGATCCGAAGAGGCCATCGACACAGTACATTGCAGACAGAATAAGGCCGTTCCTGAATACTATTCCAGGAATAGAAATTTCAATCGCAGCTACGCGTTCAGGATTCGGAAATCCAATTGAGATTGAGGTTAAAGGCGATGACTTGAATGTTCTGTACAACGTAGCAGAAGAGATACGTTCAAG
This sequence comes from uncultured Synergistales bacterium, assembly GCA_905235395.1. Taxonomy (GTDB): domain Bacteria; phylum Synergistota; class Synergistia; order Synergistales; family Aminobacteriaceae; genus JAFUXM01. The sequence goes on along the minus strand of CAJOLN010000056.1, from coordinate 8,915 downwards.
AGGAAGGAGAATACCGGGAATCAGAGACCTCAAAATAGAAATGGAAATGGGAAAACCTGAACTTGAAGTTTCACCAATACGCTGGAGACTTTCACCTCTCGGAATAAATATCTCTGACCTTGCATTAATCGTTAGAGGCTACCTGATTGGACGTGATGCAGGAAAGTTCAGACAGGGCGGTTATGAGTATGACATCAAGGCAAGAATTGCACGGGAGAAAGCAAGCGACATCTTCAATGCACATGAACTACCGATAATGACATCTTACGGTCTCGTTCCACTTGATGAGATGAGCGATATACATTGGGGAGATGCACCCACAGAAATACGCCGTGTTGAACGTCAGCGTGCAGTGGTCATTACCGGCAATGTACGATACATAACATCAGGTGAAGGGAATGCGAGAATGCGTGAGGTTGTGAACAGCATGGCACTTCCCGAAGGAGTGAGCATAAATTTCGGCGGTGAACAGGAAGACATGTCAGAGAACTTCACCGAGCTGATTAGAACGCTGGTTATTGCTGTTGTAGTTACATATCTTGTTGTAGCGGCAATACTTGAATCATGGATGTACAGCGTAATAATTCTTGCTACAGTTCCAATGGCAATGATAGGGGTCATACCTGCAATGTTAATTTCAGAAGTGAACATCTCAATCTTCGCGATGATTGGAATGATAATGCTCGTTGGAATGGTCGTGAATAACGCGATTGTCGTTATAGATTACGCAGAGGTCTTGAGGCTTCAGGGCAAACACCCGTATGAGGCAGTTGAAGAGGCGTGTCATGTTCGATTCAAATCACTCTTAATGGCAGTCGTTACGTCAGTCGTTTCACTTGTACCTTTGCTTTCAACAGGTCGAGGCTCAGAGATGAAGAGACCTATAGCAGTTGTGGCAATCGGAGGATTAATCGCAGGAGGTATGCTCGCAATGCTGTCTATTCCTGCGGCATATAAAGTTCTATGGAGAGTTCGTTTGTTCTGGGCACGCATAAGAGGACGTGATTATGAGGACATGAAAGATTCAGATGACGAATACGAAGATGACGAAGACGAATAGCCCCGTTCAAATTGGGACACTGGCACTTGAGGCAATGCTTGTTGAAGTGTCAGTAACTCCCAAGCCGGGACTCGTTGACCGAAACAATTCAGGAGCTCATAGAGATATGGGCTTCTTTACTTTTTTAAGGAGTGCTGCGAGCCTGCGTTCATGCTTTGAGAAATTTGCTGAGGCAGGCCATGTAGGCGGCATGAAAAACTTTTCACCAAATGAAATTTTTTCTTACATTCGCAAAATTGGAATCGAATCGGAGCATATCATGTTCAATGCAACAGGAGGCATTAACACTCACAAAGGCGAAATTTTTTCTTTAGGTGTGCTCAGTGCATCAGCGGGTTACATAACAGGCATGAAAAAAAATTTGAATCCTGAAAACGTAATGAAAATTGCAGGTGAAATTTGCAGTGGATTATGTGAACGTGATTTTGCAGAAGCAAAATGCAAAGATAAACTCACGAAAGGTGAACGGATATATATTGAGCATGGGATAACTGGAATTCGCGGAGAGGCAGAGGCAGGCTATCCTGTTGTGCGTGATTACGGTCTTCCAGCATTGAGAAAATATATCAATGAAGGACTATGTCTCAATGATGCTCTTGTGATGACACTGATTCATATTATGTCCGTCAATGATGATACGAATATTATTGCTCGTCATGGCCTCAGTGTATGCGAAGAAGTCAAAGAGAGGTCACGTGATATTATCGTGAACCGCAGAGGCATTGATGATGTACGTGAACTTGATGATGAATTCATTGAACGCAACATAAGCCCGAGCGGAAGTGCAGACCTGTTAGCTGTAACTTATTTCATGTATGCTCTTTCACAATAAATAATTTTATCATTTGGGAATATAATAAGCTAAAATATGTGGCAGTTTACGAAAGGAGATGTTTTTTCATGATTAACCTGAAGAGTTTTGACACACTCGGACAGAACGGCCTCGCAATGATGCAGAACGCAATGAACACATCAAATGCGGCAAGTGCAAAAGTAATGGAGAGCACAGACCCAATGAGCATAGCAGAAGCATCAATGGATATGAGCACAGCAAAAGTTCAAATGGCGGTCGGTGCATGGCTGGTGAATGCGCAGAATGAGATGATGGAGCAGTCACTTCAAATCTTCGGCATAGGAACTCAGCACAGCGGACTATACTAGCAATTAATCACACGGCCTGCCTTCAATCGGGCGGGCTATTATTTTACGAAGGGGGGCTTTTTATTGGAGCAGACCCAGAACGAAAAACTTTCACTCATCAACGGACGTATTCATACAGCTTCAGGAATTTCATCGAACATAACGTTTGAACATGGCCGTATAGTCTCAATAGGAGATACAGCAACAAGCCTCGACGGAAAAATTATTGATCTCAGAGGCAGAACTGTCCTTCCTGGATTCTGTGATACAGGGCTTGATTTCCTTTCATGGTCAGAGAATCAGGAACGTTTGAATCTCAGCAGTGTGCATTCACTGAAGGAATTCGGAGATTCACTCAGCACATACTCACATGCGAACCCAAAGCCTTTAAGAGGGTGGTATATCGCAAATAATCTTCCTGATGATATAGTTATCTCACGCGATGACATTGACGATTTAATCTCAGCATTGCCCTGTGCAGTTATAGATTCAAGAAACAGTCATGCAGTATTGAACACTCAGGCGATGAATGAATTCAATATGCCTCAGGATAACGTTGAGCTTGATGAATTCAGACAGCACCTTCCAGATTTCAGCGCAGAGGACATAATATATCTTGTGAAGACATACGGCCCTAAGATTAATGCACTTGGAATAACAGAAATATGGTCTGACTTTTACGGTGATGCAAAAAGATTATGGGATATACTGTTCAGTGATGCATATGAATCATTCACATTCAGAATGCGCACTAACTTCGGTTTTGCTGATGTTCATTCGCTGAATGAATTTCTCTCATCAGGATTGAGAACAGGAGACGGTTTGCCGTTATGCAGGCTCGGAGGGATTCTCATAAACGGACAGCTTGACCAGAAAGAACAGAAAAGTATGATAACATCAGCTTATCTTTCAGGGTGTCAGATAATCAGCGACAACAACAAATCATGCATAAATTCACTTGAACATGTAATAAAAAGGGTACGAAAGAATTCAAGGCATGTAATCCGTGATGTAAGTGCGAATATAACTGACAGAATGAAATATCTAGGTCTCGGAGGAATTGTGATACATGGCAGTGATGATACGTTCATTCATGACGCATTCAGAAACGGGCTTGTGATTTCAGCGGGAAGTGATGAAATTCTTGTGCCTCCCATGAAGAATATCAGCAGAATGGTATCTGACGGTCTGAGTGCGGCTGAAGCATTGAGCGTATATACATGGGGAGCGTCATGGAACGGAGGAGTTGATTCGCATCGTGGAGAACTTGCCGTAGGGAATGATGCAGATATAGTTGTGCTTGAACAAGATCCTTTTTCTGTGAGGCCGGAAGAAATAGCAGGAATAGACGTGAGTATGACGTTCATAGCAGGGTGTACTGTATATGATTCAGGAGCGGTATAAAAATTTTTCAGAGGGGAAAGAATTTTAAATGAGAAAAAGAAGTGCGGGTATACTATTGCCGTTAACATCTCTTCCATCAAAGTACGGCATTGGTGATTTCGGGCCTGAAGCGTTTAAGTTCGCGGATTTCCTTCATGATGCAGGTCAGTCAATGTGGCAGGTATTACCATTGACAACAATTGATTCGGGTTGCGGAAATTCGCCGTACAGTCCAACATCAGCATTTGCAGGAAATTATCTGCTTGTGAGTCCTGAGATATTGCTTGATGAAAATTTAATCACGCCCGAAGAATTAGAGAAGCATGCGGCAAAATATAACTTCATGAAGAACCCTGAACGAGTAGATTACGAATCAGCCCGCGAGTTCAAGACAGAGATACTGAATGCGGCATACAAGCGTTACATGAGGGGCAGCGTATCAGACTTCAAATTGTTCTGTGAAAATACGAAATGGCTTGAAGATTTTGCATTGTTCAGCGTGATAAAGCAGGTTTCAGGAGGAGCAGCGTGGTATGACTGGCAGGATGAATTGAAGCACAGACAGCCGGAAGCACTGAGGAGATTCAGAAAAGAATACTCGGAAGAAATATCGCGTCAGGAATTTTATCAGTATATATTCTTCAGACAGGCAAAGGCACTCAAGAAGTATCTGAATGAATTAAACATTGAGCTTATCGGTGATATGCCTCTGTACGTAACAAGAGACTGTGCAGATGTGTGGCAGAACCCTGAACTCTTTGACCTCGATGAAAATTTGAATCCCGTAACGGTTGCAGGAGTACCGCCTGATTATTTCAGTGCAACGGGGCAACTCTGGGGTAATCCGTGCTACAAATGGGACGCAATGAAGGAACGCGGTTTTGACTGGTGGCTTATGCGTCTGAAAAATCTTCTCGGATTATTCGACAGGGTACGCATAGATCACTTCAGAGGGCTTGCAGCGTACTGGGCAATACCTGCTGAAGAAGAGACTGCGATAAATGGCAAATGGGTTGATGTTCCGTATAAAGAATTTTTTGCGGCACTGAAGAAAGAATTTCCTGATATGCCGTTCTGGGCAGAGAATCTCGGAATCATTACGCCTGATGTTGAAGAGCTTCGCAAAGATATGAATCTTCCCGGAATGCTGATACTTCATTTCGCGTTCGGGAATCCTTCAGACAATCCATATGCACCGCACAATCATACGAGAGACAGCGTAATATACACGGGTACGCATGACAATAACACATCTCGCGGCTGGTTTGAGAATGACGCAACCGAAAACGAGATAAAGAATTTTGCTTCGTACATAGGGCGTGATGTTATGGACGGATATATATTTACGTCAGAAGTTACGAGGTTAGCTGTGAGTTCAGTTGCTGACATCGCGATAATCCCTATGCAGGACTATCTGAGGCTCGGTGCTGATGCGAGAATAAATATTCCGTCAACGCCTTCGGGCAACTGGTCATGGAGAATGTCAGGTGATGCACTTCATGAGGGGTTATCTGACAGGATAAGGTCAGCATGCAAACTCTATGGAAGAATATAAACATAAATGAAAACATGAAAGGCTCTCTGTGAAAAATTTTTGCAGAGGGTTTTATTTTTGCCTTCAGAAAAGAAAAAGAGCCTTAAATTTTTAATTCCTCAAGGCTCAATGTAAGTGGGTGATAGAAGAATCGAACTTCTGACCTCTTCCGTGTCAAGGAAGCGTTCTACCTCTGAACTAACCACCCAAAAGCAAAACGAAAAATATAATACCAAAAATTACGTGAAAGTCAAACCTTCAGCTATAATCACAGCAATTCAAAATCAAACGGAGAAACGAATTCATGAACAGCATAATGCAATATGAAACAGTATCACTAAATGATGAAGAGTCATCTCTGGTCATTCTGAATCAAACGAAACTTCCGAATGAGATCGAAATACTTCATTTGAAAACGCAAAATGAAATCTGGAATGCAATTTACACGTTACAGGTCAGAGGAGCACCAGCAATAGGAATAGCGGCAGCATTTGGGTTATATCTAGCGGCCAAGAAGACAGAAGCGAATGATTATGATTCATTCATGAGGAAATTACGGAATGCAAAAAATTATTTGAACTCCTCGCGTCCCACAGCAGTTAATCTCTCGTGGGCATTAAACAGACTCGAACATTCAATCACGAATCACAAAGACAAAAGCATTCCCGAACTCAAAGAATTATTACGCAGGGAAGCGATTGCAATCAAAGATGAAGATACAGAGATGTGCAGGCGAATCGGTGAACATGGCCTGACGCTCATACATGACGGAGACGGAATACTGACGCACTGCAACGCCGGGCAGTTAGCGACATCGAAATACGGAACAGCACTCGCACCCATACATCTCGGACGTGAACGCGGAATGAATTTTCACGTTTTCTGTGATGAAACTCGTCCTCTTCTGCAAGGTGCAAGACTATCAGCATTTGAGCTTCATGCAGACGGAGTAGATACGACTCTGATATGTGACAACATGGTCTCGCAAGTCATGAAAAACGGCTGGGTTAATGCGGTCTTCGTTGGGTGTGACAGGGTAGCCTCGAATGGTGATGCATGCAACAAGATAGGCACGTCAGGAGTTGCGATTCTCGCGAAGCATTACGGGATTCCGTTTTATGTTTTAGGCCCGACATCGACAATCGACATGAGCATATCACGAGGAGAGGACATAGTGATAGAAGAGAGACCGTCATATGAAATATCAGAAATGTGGTACAAAAAGAGAATGGCACCAGAAGGAATCAAAGTGTACAATCCTGCATTTGATGTAACGGAGCATGAGCTAATCACAGGAATAATAACAGAGTACGGAATATCATATCCTCCGTATGAAGAGAGCCTGAAAAAAATTTTTGAAAGTCAGCAAAATAATCAGCAAAATTAAAGTTGCAAAGTGTGAGACCGATAAATAACACGTAAGGCAGGGAAGCCATTATAAAGCAAAGGAGTGCGATAAAAGAAAATGGATAACATAAAAATTTGAGAGACGAGGATTTATATCCCGTTTGCAGGAGGCTAAAATACAATGAGGATTTATCACAACATTCCGGCACTCACAGCGTATAATTCGTTGAACTCGACGAATACAGCTATGGAGAAGTCGATTCAGAAACTTTCGACGGGTCTGCGAATAAATTCAGCGGCAGATGATGCGGCAGGATTCGCAATCAGTGAGAAAATGCGTGCACAGATTTCCGGCCTTGAAATGGCAGTCCGCAACACACAGGACGCGACCTCAATGCTTCAGGTTGCAGAGGGTGCACTAGGCGAGACGAACTCAATGCTTCAGAGAATGAGGGAGCTTGCGGTTCAGGCATCAAATGATACGCTCACATCACAGGACAGAAGCTATATACAGCTTGAAATAGATCAGCTTGAAGACCAGATAGACAGGATCGCAAAGACGACACAGTTCAACAAGAAGAGATTACTTGACGGTTCAAGTGCTGGACATCGAGCAATCTTAGTGTGAAGGCATATGTACGCGGTTCACTGAGAGAGATTGACCAGTTCGGACAGAAGAAATCATTTGAGGGCAACTACAAGATCACTGTGAACGTTGACCCTAACCAGAAAGGGACAGGTCAGGTGCAGAAGTCGTCAATCATGACCATTAAACACCCGAACGTAATCACGAACGTGCAATCTAACGCTGATGACGGCATAATCAATACAACGGTTGACAGCCTTCCTGCAGGTGATTATGAAGTTACAGCCGACACTTCTTCACTTGGTGATACTAGTAACATAGTAGGAGCTTATGGCTTCACTGACACAAACAATAATGACGCCAACATGACTGCGGACGATCTTTCTAACCAGAGCATGTTTCAAATGACTGCTGACGGAACTGGCAATCAGGCACTCAACAACGCAAATATCCTGTTTGAAGTTACATCTGTAACAAAAGATGCCAACGGTGATGTTCAGACTATTGCACTTAAAGCTCAGTCAAATATCCTGAAGGCTGACGGTACTGTTGATAACGCGGTCAGAGAGAACATCATTATTGAGAGCGGCGTAACTGGAGCTGTGAACCTGTCTGACCTCGTGGGCGGCAAGATTGGCATTATGGCTGACGGCACAACAACGTATGACACCATTTTCTCACTGGATTATGATGCTACGTCCGCTGCTGGTATCAGTTTCGACACAGGTGCAAAATTCGTTGTTAATGTTACTGGCGACGGCGGAGACATCAAAGATACTCCCAATGACACGAACGATGACGTATCTGCTAACATGACTGTAACGGTTAAGGGCAAGGTAGATCCCAACTGGCCGGATTCATGGAAAGGCGAATTTCTGGACACAGCAGGTACACAGGCCGATCCTACCAATCCTAATTCTACAGACGCTTACTACGTGTCAAAATTCCTCAACTACAACCTGAACGATGCTGCCTGCCAGAACAAGGATATCCACTTCCGCAACTTCTACGTCAACAGCGAGAACGGTATGGTCTATCAGGGTGATGTAGTTCTGACGACCAATGATAAATTTGACGCAACGAACAACATCAATAGTGGTGATACTCTCACGAAGTTCACGGCGGCATACATCGGCAAGACTGCTACCGGTGAGACCAAGCTCCGCGACCTCAATACCTTCTGGAACAGCTCCGGCGTGTTCATGCTCGAAGAGCCACAGACCATTACAATCACTCAAGGCGACGGCAAACAGGCTTCAGTAACACTCTATGCCACCGACACGGTTAATCAGCTTCGAGACAAGTTCAACAAGGCTATCGGCGTAGATTTGGGGCAGGGTCAGTACGTTGACGGTGAAGGCGCGAGCAAGTTCTGCACCTTCGTTGAGGATACACAGAAGGATACGCAGGGACTTGAGACTGTCGGCGGAACGTTCCTCTTCAGGTCAATTCTTCCCGGCAGTAGAGGAGACCTTACCTTCTCAGGAGACGAAGACCTCATCAACACCTTCGCAATGAACGTTGTGCAGGAAAGCTCAACAGCGGCATTCCAAGTCTCGGTCTATGATGCTCACTCGCAGACCCCGATAGCTACGAACGTTAAGGTCGCCGATAACAGGTTAATCGGTGTCCTTCACCCGAACGTGGATATAGAGTTTGACCCAGTAGCCGATATCGAAGCCAAATGGAGCGAGGAAGAGAAGAACTTTATCCTTCAGGCAAAGGACAGTAACTACGAGTCAATCATTCACATCGTGGACAGCTCAACAATCTTCCAGATTGGAGCAAACGAAGGCGAAGACATTGCAATAGACATTGGGAACATGTCAGCAGGTTCACTCGGCGTAACGAACATCAACGTAGCA
>CAJOLN010000055.1 GCA_905235395.1 uncultured Synergistales bacterium | reverse complement strand
TGTGCTTTGAACTTCCTGCAATCCGGCACCTGAAGATCTGCATCAATGGGTCGCAATCGTTCAGGGTCTTCTTGAATCATAACCTTATCCTTCATCGGACTGTATGATATTAATGTCTTCAATGTATCTTCGACAAGACATGTATACGTTCCGCCTATGTTGTAATATTCTCCCGCAATCGGATTTATCGTTACCAGCATGTAATATGCTCTCACTGCATCACGGACATCCGCATATGTTCTGAGCGATTTGAGATTGCCGACCATAACAACGGGTTCAGTCATCCCTGCTTCAATCATCGCAATCTGTTTCGCAAACGTAGATTCATGAAAGACATCGCCGCGTCTTGGCCCTGTGTGAGTGAACATTCGGGTTGTCATGATTGTCATTCCGTATGCCTCTGCGTAATATCTTCCGAGTAAATCCGTTCCTGTCTTGCTGATTGCGTAAGGGCTTGCAGGGTGAAACGGACAATCTTCATGTATACCTGTCTCCGGCTTCTTGTCCGCAGGAATTCTCCCGAAGACTTCCGATGATGCGCATACATGTATCACCGGCCTGTAATGTTTATCAGAATCAATCGCGAGTCTCAATGCCTCAAGCAGTCTGCATGTTCCAAGTACGTTCGTGTTCAGCGTGTCGATTGGAGCAGTGAATGATGTCAAAGGGTAACTCTGTGCCGCAAGATGAAAAACGTAATCAGGTTTCACAGTGTTGATTACACGAATCAATGAGATCTCATCATTCAGGTCTGCGTACTCAAAATATAATCTGTCATGATGATTTGCACGTTCAAGAAGATGCGATACGTTATCGAGAGGGCTTCTCCATCTGCATACGCCGTATATGTCCCAGTCTGTATGTTCAAGCAGGTAATCGGCCAGGTGTGAACCTACCATACCTGTTATGCCTGTAATTAATGCTTTCATTGTTCAGTCCTCCAGTGAATAATTTTCAGGGTCATAGTAAATTATATCCGTTCCGTTGTTCTCGAATTCAAACGGAACAAGCAGCAATTCACTTAGTGATTCAATCAGACATTTCTGATTCTCTTTAGGCACATAGAACAATAAGAAACCTCCTCCGCCTGCACCTAATAATTTTCCTCCGAGTGCACCTGCTTTCATTGCACGTTCATAAAGTGAATCAATATCGCTGGTTGATATTTTATTTCCCGTCTGACGTTTCAGTTTCCATGTCTCATTTAATAATCTTCCGAAATCATCAAGGTCTGCTTTCCTGTCCGTTAGTATCCTCTCTACATCATCAACCAGTGCTTTCATCTCTAATAGCTGTTTCGTCTTGTCTTGAATATTCTTCTTCGTGTCATTTTGAATCTCCGATGAGAAACGAGAGAATCCCGTGAAGAATAACATCAGATTATCGTTAAGTTCATGCTTACGTTCAGGAGATATTATGACGGGCGAAACTTCATAGCCTTCACGATTGAAATCTATGCGGTTAAATCCTCCGAATGATGCCGCTATCTGATCCTGCCAGCCTCCTGCCTCTTTGCATAAATCTCGTTCAATATGTATCGCCTCATCTGCAAGTTTCTTCTTGCCTGCATACTTTCCTTTTAGAGCATAAAATGCATTGAGCATTCCAACAACGAATGAGCTGCTTGTTCCTAATCCTGTTCGTGCCGGGAGGTCTGCATCATATGAAACTATAAGCTCGTGCATATCGAGATACTTCATACATTCACGCACAGCAGGGTGATTTATTTCATTTACACTTTTCACGCGTTCAATCTGCGAATATACGACCTGATTTGAATAGTTGAAGAATCTTGGAAGATGCCGGACATGAACATAGCAGTACTTGTTGAAGGTTGAAGATATTACAGCTCCTCCATGAACATTAAAGAACTCTGGAATATCTGTACCTCCTCCGAAGAATGACATTCTGAATGGTGTCTTAGCAATTATCATTATGACAATATCTCCCTCGATACGAAATCGAAAAGTGAATCATAATCTGAACCGATTAATCCTGTCTTACAACCGGCGGCCTTACCAGCAAGAATATCATTATCAGAATCTCCTATCATCCATGACTGCGATAAATCTATGTTGAAATCATCTGCTGCTCTCAATAACATTCCTGGCTTAGGTTTCCTGCAATCACATTCAATTTTGAGTTCTGGAATTTCACCCTCATAACCTTTATGCGGATGATGTGGACAGTAATATATTGCGTCTAAGTATGCTCCTTCTTGGCCTAACAGCGTCTCCATTTTGTTATGTATCTCTTCAAGTTCAGACACACTAACCTCACCACGAGCTATCACCGGCTGATTCGTTACGACAATTGCGAGATAGCCTGATGAATTTATGCGTCTTATTGCCTCTGGTACATCTGGTAAGAGTTCAAAGTCTTCAATGTTACGCAGGAATCCAACGAACTTATTGATTGTGCCGTCGCGGTCAAGAAACACTGCCTTCTGTTTATGCTTCAAGTTACGCGAATGAACTCTGCCTGAGAGAAAATCATTCTGAACCTGCATATATCTTTCAGGTGTTCCCATGTCCTTAACGTATTCGGGACTGTCATAACAGAATATCTTTCCTGAACTGCACAAGGGCTTCAATATCTGACGGTCTAAATCGATTTTCTCACCAGAAACTTCAACATCATCAAGCACAGATGATTCTATGATGTGTATTCCTGCATTCACTCTGTTGCGATACCATTGAGGACGCACATCTTCCTTCGTGAGCCATTGAGTTACGGAGTGATTCTCATCTGCAATGATTATCCCGCTGTCGTATGGGTGACTGTTAGGGTGAGTGAAAAGTGTTACGAGTGCATTCTTGTCTGAATGATACTGTGCAAATCGATTCAAATCGACATCAAATATTACATCAGCATTTAGAAGCAGGAATCTATCTCCGAGTTTATCGCGAATCCTGAATAACGCTCCTGCATTACCTAAAGGCTTTTCTTCAACGTAATATTCAATCTTAACGCCGAAATTTCCACCGTTCCCGAAGTGATTCATGATTACATCTGCCATATATGAAACGGTCATTATGATTTCATCGAACCCCTGAGAGCGAAGACATTCAATCGTATGTTCAAGAACAGGTTTACCTGCTAAATCTATCATTGGCTTAGGAACATTTGAATTCAAAGATGCTATTCGTGTTCCCTTACCGCCTGCCATTATTATCGTCTTCATTCTAACTTCGATAATTGTCCTTGTTTATCTTGTAGTCCTCGTATGTTTCCCTCAGACCTTCCTCAAACGTAACTTCCGGACTCCAGCCAAGCCCGAATAATTTTGACGAGTCTAATAGCTTTCTGGGAGTTCCGTCGGGGTGAACATGATCATATACAATCTCTCCTGTGAAGCTCACAACATCAGCAATCCTTTTCGCAAGTTCCGCAATCGTCATGTCTGAACCATATCCCACATTCACCCATGATTCGCCGGGCGTATTGGGGGTATCCGCAGGGTCGCCTGAATAATTCTGCATGAGAAATACGCACGCACTGGCCATGTCATCAATGTGCAGGAATTCACGTAATGCTGAACCTGTTCCCCATAAGACGACTTCATTCTTTCCGTTCACCTTTGCATCATGAAACTTCCTGAGTAATGCGGGGATTACGTGTGAATGTTCAGGGTGATAGTTGTCGTTAGGGCCGTAAAGGTTGCACGGCATGACAGAGATGAAATCTGCCTTATCGGGATAATGAGTGTTGAGATATTCGCAGAGTTTCAATCCCGAAATTTTTGCGAGAGCGTAACCTTCATTCGTGAGTTCAAGAGGTGCAGTGAGAAGATATGATTCCTTTATGGGCTGAGGACATATTCTCGGATAAATGCACCCGCTTCCAAGAAAACAGAATTTTTTTACGCCTGTATCAAACGCTGACATGATTGTATTGAACTCAATCATCGTGTTCACATACATGAACTTGTCTAATGCTTCGAGGTTCGCCTGAATCCCTCCAACCTTCGCCGCCGCCATGAAAACATAATCGGGTTTCTCAGTCTCAAAGAATGCCTGCGTTGCTTCCTTATTCATCAGGTCAAGCTCAGAATGCGAACGTGTTATGATGTTATCGAAACCTTCACGCTTCAACCTTCGCATTATTGCTGAACCTACGAGACCGTAACCTCCTGCAACAAAAATTTTGTCGTGCTTATTCATTACATGTTTAGAGTTCATTCTTCTTCCTCCTCTGAATTATTTTCGTCTTCCTGAATCAGATTCTCACCGCGTATTTCTCCTTTGCGGCATAAACTTTTAATCTTGCAGAACCTGCATTTGTCTGCACTGTTATATTCGGGCACAAACTTTCCAGCATTGAGGATTTCTGCGGCACATTTCATCGCATACTCTCCTTCAACCTTGCGTTCACTGATTGTTCCGATGAACTTATTATCACTGAAATTTTTTGCCTTATGCTGCTTGAATATGCTCGCCGAATCTTCCGAAAAACTTCCGGCTATCCTTCCGTCTTCAAGGCCAAGTATGTACACTCCTGAAAGATTATGTTCAAAGAGTGCCGCATAAACTGAAAGCTGTAATCCGTGTTCAAATTTCTCTATGTGCTCAGAGTTCCACGAATAATTTTCTATCTTCATGGCCTTCTCTGAATTTTCGCTTTTTCCTTCTTTATAGTCAATGATGAATGCAGTCTCATTACCGTTCGGGTCTCTCATAATTTCTATGCGGTCGCACTGTCCTAAAAACGTTACGCCGTCAACATCACTCTTCAGATGAGCGTCTTCTTCAAGCAGAATATTTCTGTGAACGTAACCTAATTCATGAAGTGAATCGAGAATATTTGCCTGTAAAGTTATGAGCCTGTCAACACGAAAACTTACGCCTTCAAGATGACGTTTCAGCCTCGAATCTTTCAATAGCCTTCTGTAATTTGAGTAATCATTTTCATCTTCAGTATCGCATGATGCAATTAACCTCTTCCATTCGTCTCCTGCAATGTGAGTAAATATTCTTCCTGACGCATTCATATTCTCACGGTAACGTTTCCATACGCATTCCCAGTACTTATGAATCATATTTCCCCATTCAACCAGCGATACTATATCCGAATCACGCTCATACAATTTCGCCTGCCTCTTCTGCCACCAAAGGAACGGACAGTTAAGGAGTTCATGAATATCACTTGCGCCTACAGCATTTGCCTTCTTCATGATGACTGGAGTGTAACGTTTAATCTTATCGCCTGCATCAATTCCATTGAACACAAAATTATCACTTCCAAGCAGAATATTTATGCCTGAAGTTTTTGCTTTATTAAATTTCCATGTATCGAAATCATCTCGAAATCTTTTCATGAATGGTGATTCTGATACTGGCCTTCCTTCGTTATCGAGTTCAGGACGCAGTATTATGGTCATGCGTTCACCTGTATGAATGAGCCTTCTGAACAGTGCTTCATGCTGTGATGCTTCATCTTGTGTTAAAGGCAGGTATGCTTCATTAGCGTTAATCTTTCTGCGTTCCTCATTGCCGAGAAGGGGAGAGGCTTTCATGTTACCCGACCATGTTTTTTGTGTTACGCCCGTCATTATCCAGATTGGGAATGATGACAGAACTGGGGGATTGCCTGTGAAGATTCGTACAGCATTTGATATTTTTATTGGAGCACGTGTATTTGAATTTTTGCACCAGTCCTCAAGGAATGTATATGCTTCATCTCCGCTTATCTTGTCGTCTTGAACACGTCCCAAGTCAGGGCTTAATTCTTCGAGTGCAGTAACCTTCTCATCAACCGTCTGAATTGCACTCGCTGTGATTCGTATCGTTTCGTCCATCTCTGGATACTCAGATGTCCTGTTGAATCGGTCGAGCCACAATCCTTTTGCGGTCAGGAAATCGCGGAATGCACGCATAATATCTTTGGGATAATGAGTATGTGATAGTACATTGCAGAAATCACGAATCGCATGAATTGCATTCAATGCCGCAGGGAATGTTTCATCATCGCCTTCTGATAAAAATTTTTCCCAGCCGTCGAGACCGAAACAACCAAAACGATATGCCTTCATGACAGGGAAATTGATTCCAGCAAAGCAAGGCTGAGATAACAGCATGGCCGTATCATATGTGGGGAAATTTCGTGATTCAAGGTTCCTTATTGATGACAGAATTATTCCCGGAAGAGTGAGATTTATCTTTATGCCTGACTCAAAGTTATACGGTATTCCGTAACGCCTGAACGCCTGTGCAAATGAATCTTCGCGTCCTGAATCTATCATCATTCCAATCGAATCAAAATCGCTGAACTCATTATCATATTCCCATTGACCTTGAGACCATAACGCTAATGTTCGTGCAATAACTTCGGGTTCAAGTTCTGGTTCAGCACAAGGAAGCTCAACAATGAGACCAGATGATTTTTGTGATTCTGAAAGTATGTTGAACTGATAGCTTGCATCATGAAATTTCTTCATTCTGACTTCGGGCTTGATGATGATAACCTCACTGCACCTGTCAGATAGTCCGCGAACAAATTCAAGCTGACTGTGATTGAACGAGAGGAAACCTTCAAACACGAGAATCAAATCATGTCCCCAATTCTGAAATTGTTTTAATGCTTCGTATGCTGATGTACATATCTGCGCACTGTCAATCAAATCATTCTGACTGAGATAATCAAGGTAACGCCGGTATACTTCAGGCAATAAGAATTCAGAAGGCTCTGACGCATAAGGGTCATTTGTCAGCTTATCGGGAGGCACTGCTTCATTCAAAAGGTCGCGAATATCACCGGACAATACAGACGGAAAACCTGAACGTCTTAATCCTGGCCAAGACGATGCTTTATCTGAAAGTTCATCAAGCACTTTATTTAGAATCGATTTCAGAATCAATAAATGATCTGGAGGAGATAATACACGTTTGCGTTTTTGGTCTGATAAACTGCAAATGTCTTCATAAATTTCATTCCAAGTCCATAATTCTTGATTGATATCTGAATTTTGATGCCAGAATTTATCTTTTCGAGACGGGATTATGAATCGTAAATTATTTTTGCGGTTTTCAAATTGTTTTGTGATTTTCTGAATTATGCCTGATAATTCAGAGACCTTATTGTATGTAAGAACGTTAATGCTCATTGTGAGAATCGCCTGCCTTCCATGCGAATAATTATACACATAAAAAAAGCACCCTCCCGTTTTGAGAGAGTGCCGAAAATTTTTTACCACCAGCGGCTTTTCTTATACTGCTCGTACCTTTGTTCTTTTGCTTGCCATGCCCTGAAGGACTCTTCTCGTTCTTTGTCCTTTTTGTATCTTTCTTTGAACTCTTCTTCTTTCTTCTGGCCGTAGTTAGCAATTATACTTTATTGGTGGAGTGGGGGGCTTGTCAGGATATGAATAAAAAATACCTCCCTTTAAAATCAGGAGGCATTATTCTTCTATAAAGATTTTTTTATTCAGCTCCGCATACTTTGCAGGGCGTGTAACCTTTGCTCCTTGCTTCTTCAACTGTGAGTACCTTATACGTCTTTTTCACTGTCCTACATCCGGGTTTATGATACTTCTTCCCTTTGGCCGTAATCACTACCATTCCCGGAGCTGCCTGAATCTCTTCTGCCTGTATCTGCGTATTCTTTTTGGGCTTAGCATACACTGATGATGCACCGAAGAGAATTGCAATCACGAGGAGCAATGCCGCGAAGCGATTTAATCTCTGCATGAACCAGAGCAACCTGCGCAGCCCATTCCGCATGAACCAGACTTCCAAGCGTTAATCACTGGCACAAAGATTTCAAGAATTGCAGAGATATGTTCTGCACCTTCATCTTCAGGTGTGAGTTCGAGAACTTCCATTACTTCTTCAGGAGTTTCATAGCCGTCAAGAATTGTTTGAACGACATCACGAAGAAAAATCTCTTTTGCAATACATACAGGAGTATCTGCAGGTGCACGACCCCAATCAATTTTTTCTGTCACAAGTTCCATGATAAAAATACACCTCCCAAAAATTTAACCCGCAAAGCCCGAAAGCCTCACGGGTTAATTCTCATTATAACGTATCAATCAAGATGATTATAATTTTGACGCAATCGCCTGAATGAATTGCTTGCTGTCCACTACCTGCGGTGTTACTCCCTCTGCAAGCGCAGTTAAATCTTTCGTCATAACTCCGCCTTCAATCGTGTCAATCGTCGCCTTCTCAAGTCTGTTCGCGAAATCTACAAGCTCAGATGTTCCGTCAAGTTCTCCGCGCTTACGTAATGCTCCGCTCCATGCGAATATTGTTGCAACAGGATTCGTTGATGTCATCTTGCCCTCATCACGATAACGGTAGTAATGCTTCGTTACTGTTCCGTGTGCAGCTTCATACTCAAAGTTTCCGTCTGGTGAAACGAGTACGCTTGTCATCATTGCGAGTGAACCGAATGCTGTGCTGACCATATCGCTCATAACATCACCGTCATAGTTCTTGCATGCCCAGATGAATCCGCCTTCTGAACGCATAACTCTCGCAACTGCATCATCAATCAGCGTGTAGAAATATGTGATGCCTGCCGCCTTGAATTTCTCTGCGTATTCACTCTCGAAAATTTCCTGAAACAACAGCTTGAATGTCTGGTCATACTGCTTTGAAATCGTATCCTTTGAGGAGAACCAAAGGTCTTGTTTCGTTGAGAGCGCATACTCAAAGCATGAACGTGCAAAGCTCTTTATCGAACTGTCCTTGTTGTACATGGCCTGCAATACGCCGGGGCATTCATAATCATAAACTGTCTCTCTGAACTGTGCACCATTCTTGCCGGTAAACACTAATTCTGCCTTGCCGGGTTCTGGAACTCTGTACTCTGTTCCGCGATACACATCACCGTATGCATGTCTTGCAATCGTGATTGGCTTCTTCCAGTTCTTTACTACGGGCTTGATTACGCTCGTGAGAATCGGTGCTCTGAATACTGTACCGTCAAGCACTGCTCTGATTGTTCCGTTGGGACTCTTCCACATCTCATGAAGGTTATACTCTTCGACACGCTGCTTATTCGGCGTAATCGTTGCGCATTTCACTCCTACATGATGCTTCTTGATTGCCTCTGCTGCTTCCCATGTTACTTTGTCTCCGGTCTTGTCTCTCTCTGGCAATCCCAAATCGTAATATTCCATGTTCAGCTCAACGAACGGTGTAAGCAGATCATCTTTTATTATCTGCCATAATACACGCGTCATTTCATCGCCGTCCATCTCAACGATAGGGTTTACCATTTTTATTTTGCCCATTGCGAAAATCTCCCTTCAGAATTTTTTTTAACGTTTCTTGTCTCGGTTGAAGTTAATTAAACAACCAGCCTTCACTATGTCTCGTTCATTGCCGGTCATATCCTGAATGTAAAGCTCTGCTTCTGTTGCTTTTCCGCCCTTGATTACATATGCTTTGATGCTTCCGAGTTCGTTCTTGTCGAGTGCACTTCTGATTCCCGGAACGTATACATAATCGCCGATTTCAAAATCAGGTTCACCTTTCAAATGGAACGGAATCATTCCCCAGTTCATGCAGTTTGAACGATAACGCTTCGTTGCATATTCCTGAGTGATATTCGCGAGTGCTCCGAGTACACGCTGACATGATGCCGCCTGCTCACGTGCTGAACCATCGCCGGGCTTGTTGGCGTAAATCGTTGAGCCTATTTCGATTGCTTTCACATCAACGCCTTCCTGTCCCGGAATTGCCTTGATTGCCGCGTAGACTTCTTCGAGCTCAGGTGCAGTTTCACCGTTCAATCTTGCACGTTCAATCTTCTGAACTTCCTTTGCTCTTCCTACATATTGAGGATCTCTCCTCGAAAGTGTGAACTCCGCAAGTCCAAGAGGATTTGATCTGAATGATGATGTTTCACCTGAAGGAATCAATTCATCTGTTGTCGTAACCTCATCGAGTATCTTTGAGACAACTCTAAGAAGAATATTCTCTGCAAGTGGTTCCTGTTCCGGCCAGTCTTTGATGTTCGGCCCGAAACGAATTGCTTCATCAAGATTTGCTTTTCCAAATCCCCAGTACACTCTTGACTTGTACGCTTTATCGTCATAGTGGTACGCAGGAACATCGCCCCAGCAGTCAAGTTCTTCTGCACTGGTGAGTTTGCCTCCGTTTGCCGCTGTTGCCGCTATTGATCTTGCGTCCATGAGTGCAACTGCTGACATCTGACCGTTGCCGGGCTTTGAGCCTTCTCTGTTCGGGAAGTTTCGTGTCGTATGTCGAATCGAGAAAGCGTTGTTTGCTGGTGTGTCGCCTGCTCCGAAACATGGCCCGCAGAATGCAGTTCTGATTATTGCGCCTGCGTCCATTAAGTCAGCAAGATAGCCTTTACGGTCGAGGTCAACAAATACTGGCTGTGATGACGGAT
>CAJOLN010000054.1 GCA_905235395.1 uncultured Synergistales bacterium | reverse complement strand
GAGGGAAGCAGTTGAAGAGATAGCGAAGGAGAAAAAGATTCAAGTTGCGGGTTATCACGAGATAGACGAATGATGAGACGGAAATCGAAGCTCAGAGATATGAAATATAATCTCTGGGCATTAATTTTATCCGAAAGCTGAGAGTGAGTTATTCTATTGCGCCGTATTTGCGGAGGAGTTTGGCGATTTCTGTATTGCCTCCCGATGTTGCATACCATAAAGCCGTCCTGCCGATAAAGTCCGTAGCGTTGACATCAGCACCATGCTTGAGGAGTACTTATGCTACTTCTTTTTTTGCCCACATTAAAGCCGTCCGTTCGTCATTTCCCCTAGCGTTGACATTTGCACCGTTCTTTATGGCTTCTTCAACTTTTCGGGCATCTCCTGACATGCACAGTTGAAAAAAATCCCAATCACTCATTGGTGGAAGTTTCGGTTTAGCTTTTTCTCGTTTAAGTTCATGCCGTAGTGCCTCAAGTTGTGTCTTCATATTCTGCCTTTGAGCTTCAGACTGTTTCAATGCTTCATTCTTTTGCTGAAGTTCATGCTGTAGTGCGTCAAGTTGCGTCTTCATATTCTGCCCTTGAGCCTCAGATCAGATTGTTTCAATTCTTCCTGCAAGCGTTCAACCTCTTCCTTTGTTGCTCCCAATTCAGACATTTCAGCCTTCATCTGTTCAAGTTCCTGTTGCTTACGCTTATACATCTTGTTGAATACACGGAAGCGATGATACAGCCAACCCAGCACCGCAAAAATTAAACCGGCAATTATTTCTCCCTTTGCTGAACTCAGAGTATCAAAGATAATTTCCATTCTATGCATCTCCTTGCGCTTTATTCTTTGAATATGAGTTTAACCGTGAGAATTTTAATTCGCAATACTTTCAGTAAATATAATCTCTACAAACTCAGCAAAAATTTTTCTCTCTCGCACTGTATAATTCAAATCATCACATTCTAATCACAGGGGGTTAATTCAATTCATGTTCGTGAAAATCGTATGCACAATCGGCCCAGCCAGCGAAAATTACGAAACACTAAAGGCAATGGCTGAAGCAGGAATGAATGTAGCGAGATTAAATTTCTCGCACGGAGATTATGAAGGCCATGAAAAAAAACTGAAACTCATTCGCAGAGTTGAACGCGGAACTAAAAAACCTATCGCTGCTTTACTCGACACAAAAGGCCCGGAGATTCGCACAGGTCTCATGAAAGACGGTGAGATAAATCTCGTTCAGGGAGCAAAGATAATACTATCATCATGTGATGAAGCATTCGAGGGAACACCAGAAAAAATTTGGGTGAACTATAGGCTCCTCGCTCAGGAAGTTAAAACCGGACAGAACATTTATATCGATGACGGAGCATTGAACCTCGAAGTCGAAAAATCAGAAGGCGATGATGTAACCTGCAAAGTAATCGTAGGCGGCCCATTGAGAAACACGAAGGGCATTAATCTTCCAGGTGCAGATATAACGATGCCCGCACTTTCAGACAAAGACAAGCAGGATATAGCGTGGGGAATTCAGCATGGAATGGAATATCTTGCAGTTTCATTCGTGAAGACACGTCATGATATTCTCGAAGTGAGACGGCTCGTTCAAAGTTACGGAAGCGGAATGAAGATACTCGCGAAGATTGAGACGAAGCAGGCAGTAGATAACATTGAAGATATTGTTGATGTCGTTGACGGAGTAATGGTAGCGCGAGGAGATTTAGGCGTTGAGATTCCGACTGAAGATGTTCCGTTAGTGCAGAAGAAAATCATAGAGATGTGTCGTGTTCGTGGGAAGGTAGTTATAGTTGCAACTCAGATGCTCGATTCGATGATTCGCAACCCAAGACCCACAAGAGCAGAGGCAAGTGATGTAGCTAATGCTGTTCTTGACGGAACAGATGCGGTTATGCTTTCAGGAGAGACAGCTTCAGGGAATTATCCTGTTCAGGCGGTCGCAACAATGAGACACATAGTAGATCGTGCAGAGAAGGAATTAAATCTCTGGGGGAATCACAAGCACAATGAACAAAATCCCGTTGAACTTTCAGGAATACATGTGCCTGATGCAGTATCAGGAGCAGCAGTGTTAATCGCGAGACAGATAAAAGCTCCTGCAATAATTTCACTTTCACGTTCAGGATTAACCGCAAAGATGATAAGCAAGCATAGACCTGAATGTCCGATACTTGGCCTCACACCCAGCCAGCAGACATGGAGAGAATTAGCATTGTGGTGGGGAATACAGCCGGTGAGATTGTCAGAGATGAGCGACATAAACGTAGCGGCAAGAGAGGCAATCAATACATGTGTGAGCAAAGGACTGCTTGAAGAAGGTGAACTCGTAGTAGTAACTGCGGGAGTACCAGTAGGCAGACCAGGTTCAACGAATGTAGTTGAGGTTCTCACAACAGGAACAATTCTTCTCTCGGGAACACCGTTATTGCACAAGAACGCAGTCGGAAAAGTATGCATAGCCCGAACACCTCAGGAGGCAATCGAAAAAGCAACTCCGGGATGCATTCTCGTTGTACGTCAGCTCAATGAAGAATACCGTCCTGTTCTCGATAAGGTTGGAGCAGTATTATTCGAGAGCGGATTGTTATTCAGTGAGGGAAACGTGCTCGCAATGGACTATAACCTTCCGTGCATTGTTGGAGTGGCAGATGCATTCTCAACATTAATGGACGACGATACAGTTTCGATTGACGGCACAAGAGGTTTAGTGTATCGCGGAGTAGTAAGGTTAGTAGTGTGATGAAGTTCGATATTCTTATTCTTCGCAGTATCATCGACATTGCAATAGTCTCATTCGTAATCTACAGAATTCTAATTCTTCTTGTCGGAACTCGTGCAGTACAGTTAGTGAAGGGCGTGATAATGCTGATAGTTCTGTATTTCCTCGCGTCTTTCCTGCGAATGAGATTGCTCATGTGGTTTCTTAACCGTTCACTCTTTGCACTTGGATTCGCAATTCCGATTGTGTTTCAGCCTGAACTCAGAAAAATGCTTGAGGAACTCGGCAAGGGAAAATTTTATCTGCTGAAGCCTAAAATGTCAGAAGATGAAGCGGCAATAAGAATACAGCAGATAACAGGAGCATTGAATTATCTGAAGGCACATAAAATCGGAGCACTCTTAGTGTTTCAGCAGGGTGTAGGATTAGGCGAGTACTCACAGACAGCAATACATCTTAACGCGCGAATCACTCAGGAACTTTTAATATCAATCTTCTGGAAGAACAATCCTCTTCATGACGGAGCAGTTATCCTCGACAAGTACAACATCATTGCGGGAGGATGCATTCTCCCTGTTGCAGATGCGCCTGACATATCGCGGTGGTACGGCACGAGGCACAGGGCAGCACTTGGAATATCGCAGGTATCAGACGCAATAGTGTTCATTGTCTCAGAGGAACGCGGAGAAGTATCACTTGCAGTGAAGGGCAAGCTCTCAAAGAATCTCAAAGACTCTCAGATTGAAGGGATACTGACGCATTATTTTGTAGGTGAACCAGTACTCACAGACTGGAAGAGCAGATTTCGTGAGTTCCTTAAACTATTCTGGGTTCGGAATAACAATCAGCAGGATTCAGGAGGGCTTGTGAAATGAGAAGGCTAAACATGACATTTGATGAAATGCTGTCATCTTCATTAACGCTCTGGATAATCTCAATTACAACAGCGGTCTTAATGTGGCTATACGTCATTGGCATAGACGAAGCAGAATACATAACCCGAAAATTTTCATGTCCTCTTGAATATATTGATCTTGATTCGCAGGCAATACTCAGAGGCAGAGTCTCAGAAGTTGATGTTGAGGTTCGAGGGCCTGAACATGAAATGCTGAGACTGGATTATGATTCAGTGAGGGCATACGTAGACGCAAGAAACTTAGTGCCTGGCAAAAAATATACAGTGAATGTCATTGTCAATACTCCCGGAAATATTTCGCTGATTTCATGTTTCCCTTCACAGATAGTTCTTGATTTGGTGCGTCAGGTTTCACGTCTGATTACAGTTGAGACAGTTCTGCCTCAGAATATCCCCGAAGGCCACTACATAGAGGGAATAGAAATCACTCCCAAAGATGTTGGAGTGCGTGGAGCAGAAGATGACATATCTAAGATAGGCGCACTGAGAATCACGCCTACGATAGAGGAATTGCAATCAGGACGTGAATTATTGATGCCGGTTAAGCTCTCACAGTCAGAACCATTTGAAGGCAGTGTTGCGATTGAGCCTGCACAAGTTAGATTCAAGGGAACGTTAGCGCGTGGATTGCCGAAAAAGAGAGTGCCTGTGAATGTCAGATTTACGGGTGAAGTAAATTCAGATTATGAAATACGCTCAATAATAACTGATCCTTCAGAGATTCAAATAGAAGGAGAACGTAAAAATTTAGCGAAGGTTGAATCTGTAGATACTGAAGTAATAGATGTCTCACTTCTTGCTTCAGATCAGGCTATTGTTGTTCCGCTGAAGACACCAGACATTGAAGGCATATCGCTGAATGCAACATCAGTGCGTGTGAACCTGCACTTGGGAGAAGTAAGAGCAGAACGCAAACTCACGAATATTCCCGTAGAGATTCGCGGAACTTCTGGGAACACAAAATATTCATGCAGTCCTTCAGGTGTATCCATAACAATTGATGGAAGACCTTCATTGATTGAGACGTTTAACTCTGACGAGGCAGGCATGAAAGCGTTTGTTGACATGTCGAATATATTCATGATACCTGTAACGTTACCAGTGAGGACGGAAATAGCATCAGGAGATGTATTCAGGATAACGAAAGTTGAACCGCAGAACATAAACGTGAACATGTCAGAAATAAATTAAGTTTTAAACTGCCCTCTGATATGACGTGTCAGGGGGTATGTTTTTATATCTAAGGAGGAATAATATAACTTGAAACGAGAACGTAAATTATTCGGTACAGACGGAGTGCGTGACATTGCGAATAAGGGTAATATGACATCAGAAACTGCATTGAAACTTGGAAGTGCGTTTATAAGATTCAATAATGGAAAGCGCATTATAATAGGAAGAGATACACGTTGCAGCGGAAGAATGCTTGAAGGTGCATTGTATTCAGGGATGAGTTCAGAAGGAGCAGAAGTGATTCTTGCGGGCATAATCCCAACACCAGGAATTAGCTTTGCAGTCAGGCACATGAACGCAGACGGAGGAGCTGTCATCAGTGCGTCACATAACCCTCCTGAATATAACGGCATAAAGTTTCTTGGCTCTGACGGGTGTAAGCTCTCAGACGATGAAGAACTTGCAATCGAAGACATCATGAACGAATCAAAACACGAAAGAGCAATCGGAAATATTATAGACATGCCCGAACTTGTGAATCTATATGCGAATCACATAGCAAAAATTTTGAATCCTGATGCAGTGATTGATAATGTAGTATTCGATTGTGCAAACGGAGCTTCAGCCGTAACAGTTCCGATATTGATTCAGAATACAGCCTTTGATACTCACAAAACACATGTAATTTCGCATGACATTCACGGCCATAACATCAACACTTCAGCAGGAGTTATGCACATGGAAAATCTCACAGGCTATGTGAAAACTCACGGCTTATCATTAGGCTTTGCGTTTGATGGAGATGCAGACAGGGTATTAATTTCGGACAGGCATGGCAGAATCATTGACGGAGATATTATTCTATGGGTACTTGGCCGCTGGTATGCGAAAAATAAATTTTCGGGATATGAAAAAGCAGTAGTAACTGTGATGTCGAACATGGCACTTGAGACGCACTTAGCACATGAAGGAATCGAGACGTTGAGATGTCCAGTAGGAGACAGATACGTACTTGAGAGAATGCGGGAATCAGGAGCAGGTATAGGAGGTGAACAGTCAGGGCATATTATTGCGCGCGGCTTCACAGGCACAGGAGACGGTTTATGTACAGCAATGTTATTCCTGAATGCGATTTATGATTTAGGCGAGGACATTTCAAGTTTGGTTGACAGATTCGGAAGATACCCGCAGAGGCTCACGAACTTAAAGCTGAAGAGGTCAGTAGAAGAAGTTGATATGAAAGCAGTTGAGGAGATAGCGAAAGAGTATCAGAATAAGTTGCCAGACGGAAGAATTTTCATTCGTACATCAGGAACAGAACCGTTATTGAGAATACTTGTTGAGGCTCCAGAGATTGGACTTGTTGAAGAAATTTCATGTATACTTTCATCGAGGCTTGAAGAATATTGCTAGAGGAGAAAAATTATGAGTGTGAAGAGGTGCTTATTCCCCGTTGCAGGTTTAGGGACTCGTTTCCTGCCCGTAACAAAAGAGATTGCAAAGGAAATGCTGCCGTTGGTGAACAGGCCGATAATATCATACGGAGTTGAAGAAGCGTTATCATCAGGCTGCGGAGATATTATCATGATAACGGGACGAGCGAAGAATTCAATTGAGAATTACTTTGACCGTTCATTTGAGCTTGAAGATTTATTGTTCAGGCGAGGCAAGAAGGAACTGTACGAGATGATGCTGAAGATCTCAAACATGGCGGAGATATTATATATTCGTCAGCGTGAACCTCTTGGTCTTGGCCATGCAGTATTATGCGGTGAACCTGTGTGCAAAGATGATTACTTCGGTGTTATTCTTCCTGATGATGTTTTCATAAGTGATGTGCCTGTATTGTCTCAGCTTATACAAGTGCATGATAGGCTTGGAGGAAGTGTAGTAGCACTTGAAATTGTTGAACCTGAAAAAATTTCGCGTTACGGAGTGATAGCCGGAGTAGAAGAAGAGCCTGGCATAATGAAAATCAGCGACATGGTAGAGAAACCGAAACTTGAAGATGCACCGAGCAATTATGCAATCATGGGACGCTATGTGTTATCGCCTACAATCTTTTCGCTTTTGAAGCAGCAGAACGCAGGTGCAGGCGGAGAGATTCAGCTTACGGATGCGCTGCGTAATCTCCTGAAGTATGAACCAGTACATGGGGTTGTATATCGCGGAAAAAGATTTGACTGCGGAACACAAAAGGGTTGGTTAAGTGCGAATATTCAGCTTGCACTTGAAGATCCTGTATTACGTGATGTAGTTCTAGAAGTAGTGAACGGAAAATAAATCATCGAATCGAATTGCAAATCCCTCCTGATAAACGCAAACGGGAGGGTAAATTTTTGTTGTGATAAAATACGATTCAGTTCACGGATTGTATTGTGAATGAGGGAAGCCCCCGACGATTCAAGCGGGGGGTTGTCGCTGAGGAAATCATATCTTCCCCCGCAAGAAAGGGGTGAGAGCCGTGAAGACCCTCGTCGAACTCTTGAATGTTTTAGCAAAAGTGTTAAAGCACCTTGCTGAAGTAATCAGAGCGTTGACTGAGCTAATCCGCTCAATAAAGAAATAACGCGTCTTTAACCATTTTCGTCGTAATTTTGGTTTTATTTGGTTGAGGATGCAGCCTCAGCCGATAACCAAATTACTTTGTCCGTTGCTTTCCCGGACGCTTTCATTATAACATGCCATTAATTAATTGAAGGGATAACATGCAGAAAGAATTCACAGTGAAAGAAGCATATTCAGGAGACGCACTCAAAGGACTTGCTAGAATACACCCTGATGATATGCTTCAAATGAATCTGATAGACGGAAACATAATCGAGATAACCGGCAAGAAGACCACATCCGCAAGAATCAGAACAGGAGACCGCGAAACAGGACGCGGAATAATTCAGATAGACGGATTGATTCGGGAGAACGCAGCAGTATCACTTGATGACATAGTGAATGTAGAGAGCAGTATCACTCATCACTTCGCAGGGAGTGCATCACTTCAGCCGTTAGGGGACGTAAAACTTTCAGACAAAGAGAAAGACGAAAATTATATTTTGTCATTGCTGGAAGGTCAGGTATTAAGGGCAGGCGATAGAGTACGCCTGAATTTCTTCGGAACAAGAGTATGTGATTTCTTCGTTACAGCCACAACTCCTGAAGGCACAGTCATAATCAACAAGTCAACGTATCTTAATATCCTCAAGCCAAGTGAATCAAAACATGCGCATAAAGTTACGTATGAAGATATTGGAGGATTGAGTTCGCAGATTCGGAAAGTCCGTGAGATGATTGAACTGCCTTTGAGATTTCCGCAGATATTTGAACGTCTTGGCATTCAGCCTCCCAGAGGTGTATTGCTTTATGGCCCTCCAGGAACAGGAAAGACAGTGATAGCCCGTGCAGTTGCAAATGAAACTGATGCATGGTTCACTCACATATCAGGGCCAGAGATAATCGGAAAATTCTACGGTGAAAGTGAAGAGAGATTACGAAATATATTTGAGGAAGCACAGGACAGAGCACCGTCGATAATTTTCATTGATGAGATTGACGCGATAGCACCAAAACGCGAGGACATGGGCGGAGAAAAACAGGTTGAACGAAGAGTAGTAGCACAGTTACTCGCACTTATGGACGGATTGAAATCACGAGGTCAGCTAATTGTCATCGGAGCTACGAACATTCCAAATGCGTTAGATCCGGCACTCAGGAGACCTGGAAGATTCGACCGTGAGATTCAGATTCCAATACCAGACAGAAAAGGCAGACTTGAAATTTTGCGCATTCACACAAGAGGAATGCCTTTAGCACATGATGTTGACCTTAAACGCATCGCCGATATGTCTCATGGATTCGTTGGGGCAGACCTCGAAGCATTAGCAAAGGAAGCAGCCATGTCTTGTGTGAGAGATATACTGCCATACGTGAATTTTCATGAGCAGGATATTCCATATGAGAAGGTTGCAAATCTCGAAGTCAGCATGAAGCATTTCATGAACGCATTGCTCGAAACAGAACCGTCTGCGACACGTGAAGTATTCGTTGAGATTCCGGACGTAACATTGAAGGACATCGGAGGACTTGAAGACATAAAAACTGAACTCATGAACGCAGTAACATGGCCTCTATCACATTCGGAGATATTTGAACGTTATGACATTCAGCCAGTGAAGGGAATATTGCTCTATGGTAAATCAGGAACAGGCAAAACATTGCTTGCGAAGGCACTTGCACATGAAAGCGGAATAAATTTCATCAGTGTACAGAGTGCGAATGTCCTTTCACGTTATCTCGGCGAATCAGAACGTGCACTGAAAGATATATTTCGTGTAGCGAAACAGGCAGCCCCGTCGATAATATATTTTGATGAAATTGAATCTCTATTCCCTGAACGCAAAGAAGGTTCATCAAGTGCATTTGCATCAACTGAGAGCAGACTGACCGCACAGTTTATGAGTGAAATGCGAGGAATTGAGGAACTTAACGGCGTAACAGTTCTCGCGGCGACAAACAGAATTGATTTAGTTGATAAGTCGCTTTTATCGTCTGGAATGTTTGATATGAAGATTGAACTTCCATTGCCGGACATGAAAGCTCGTGAAGAAATCTTCAATATATTATTGCGCAGGAAACCGTTAGATGATGATGTGAGCATTCAAAAACTAGCAAGCATAACTGAGGGCATGACCGGCGGAGATATTGCGTTAATATGCAGGCGGGCTTCAATGTCTGCACTGAAAGATGACGCAGAGAATTTTATGTTGAAGCAAAAAAATTTTTCTGAGGCCATGAAGTTAATTCATAATGATTGAAATCACATCTCAGCATGACTATGAACGTCTTGATGTATTCATATCTGAACAGTTAGAGATTACGCGTTCAAAAGCGCAGACATACATCAAAGAGGGATATATCACTGGCAGTAAGAAGCTGAAACCCTCAATGAAAGTTTCAGAGGGACAGAAATTTTTTGCGGAGCTTCCAGAGTCACCTAACATGACGGAACTGAAAGCAGAATCAGTTGAATTTGAAGTTGTCTATGAAGATGAATATTTGCTCGTGATAAACAAACCTTCGGGATTAGTTGTGCACCCTGCACCTGGAAACTGGAGCGGTACATTAGTGAACGGTCTGGTGTATCGCTATCCGGAATTCAGATTGATGACCAACAGGTTACGTCCCGGTATCGTTCATCGTCTTGATGCAGGAACATCAGGTTTGATGATTGCGGCGAGAACTCAGAATGTATGTGATGAATTGCAGAAGAGATTTGCGGCTCGTGAGATTCGCAAAACATATCTCGCTCTCGTTCATGGATTCCCGAAGAAGCATGAAGGAATATTATCCGGCCCAATAGACAGAGACCCGAACAACTTTATGCGAATGTCAGTTGTTGAAAACGGAAAGCCGTCACTCACAGGTTATCGTGTCTTATGGAAAATGAATCATCACTCGCTGATTGAGTGCAGATTATTCACCGGCAGAATGCATCAGATTCGTGTCCACATGTCCGCGCTTGGCTGTCCTCTTGTTGGTGATGTTCTTTATGGTGCAGATGATGATTTCAACGGGAGAGTGTATCTTCATTCGTGGAAATTGAATTTTGAGCATCCAGTTACGCATGAGAATTTATCATTCAAGCAGAAGCTACCAGATGATTTTATGATTCGCATTTATGATATAATTTAGCCGTAAAAGTAAAATCCCAGCAAAATTTTTTAAGGAAGGAGCTTGATATTGCAATGATTAGCATGTATAATTTCACATCACATCACATCACATCACATCACATCACATCACATCACCTATTCTTTATCTAAAATCCAGCAGACAATCAGCATCAAGATTGAGAAAGCAGGGAAGCATTATGATTAAGCTTCTTCTGATTCTTGTTGCACTTGTCCTTCTCGAAGAGACCGCAGAATGTTTCTACAAGCACACGCAGAGATATAAAAATTCACTCGGAGGAGCAGCGAACTTCACAGGCTATATCCCCGATGAACTTGAAATCGTAAACAACGGTTCAGGCCCGGCGTATTACGGCATAAACTACGAGTACTCCGGCATGAACGGATTCAATTTCGGAACAGCACCGCAGAGCCTCAAAAACGGATTCAGAATGCTGAAACGCTTTCATGAAAAGATTAGACCTCAGGCTATTATTATTATTATTATGTGCCCTTTGTCCTTTGGAAACAACCTTTATAGGCTCCGAAAAAACAACATGGATAAATTTTACGGGATACTTCCTCCAGAAGACATTGACGGATATTCTTTCACGAGGGCATTAATGCTCCGTCATCCATTTATGTGCAAAGTGCTTAGG
>CAJOLN010000053.1 GCA_905235395.1 uncultured Synergistales bacterium | reverse complement strand
ACGCACAGAGGTAACGTATGCAGGAAGCAATGAAGACATAATAGGGAAATTAAATTTTGATGGCCTGAGCAAATCACAGCTCAATAATCTTCATTCAATCGGAAAGAATGTGCTTGAGTTTCTCGGTGCGCAGAACAGATTCGATGAGTACGGGTTCAATATTCTGTGGACTGAAGAGTCATTTGATGTATTGCCTGTGAGTAGAAGGAAATCACCGAGATAATTTATTCGAGTTCAGCATAATCTGCGTATACCCAGCCTTCATATTATTGCATTGTCCAGAACGTCATAAATCTGATATGCACGTTCTCTTTCGTCAGGAAAATCTTTGTAGGATTCCCTGCAATCGTCATGAATAATTTTTCGTTAGCTTCCCATTCATAACCGGCTTTGAGCATTTGTTCAACTTTTGCCGCATCTGTTGTCTTCAATGCTATCATGCTGGTGAATTCTTCAGGTCTGTAACCCGGCTTAGCTGAATATGAAGTATCTGACATCGCTAGAATGATAATTACTGTGATAAGAATCTTACGCATTTTTCAATTCTCCTTTGTGATATTATATCTTGCATTTAATGGGAGGGATTAATATTAACACTTCACATTACTTTGACGAAATAGTAAACATCATCGAAAGGTTACGCGCTCCAGACGGCTGCCCATGGGACAGAAAGCAGACCCTCGAAACATTACGAACTCCGATAACAGAAGAAGCATATGAACTAGCGGACGCAATCACGAGACATGACATGAGGGACATCAAAGAGGAAGCCGGCGATTTATTATTGCAGGTTGTATTCGTTGCATCACTCGCAAAGGAACAGGCAGAAGGTGCATTCAATATGCAGGATATTGTTCGTGGTATATGCGACAAACTCATACGAAGACACCCTCATGTGTTCGGTGATGTTGACGCTAAAGACAGCGATGAAGTTTTACGGAACTGGGAACGCATAAAGAAAGAAGAACGTAAAGAGAAACATGAAGATACATCAATACTTTCAGGAATTCCCGAAGGACTTCCGCCTTTGCTCAAAGCGAATCGCATTCAGGGTAAAGCTGCTCATGTTGGTTTTGACTGGCCCAAAGGTGATAACACTTTATTGTTCGCTAAACTTGATGAAGAGGTTCAGGAACTCAAAGAGGCAGCACATGAAGATAACCTTGAACACACAGCAGAAGAGATTGGCGATGTCCTGTTCGTTACGGTGAATATCGCAAGAAGATTAGGCGTTGACCCAGATGCAGCATTGAACATGGTATGCAGGAAATTCAAGGAGAGATTTGCATTCATGGAACAGTGTGCAAGAGATGAAGGCAAAGAATTATCTGACTATACGCTTTCGGAACTTGATGCATTCTGGGATAAAGCAAAAGAAATTTTTAGGAGGTAATTTGTTATGAGAAAAATTTTTCTGGCACTCTGCATTATTGCACTGATTTCTTCAGGTTCTTACGCTTCTGACAAAAACAGAGCGTATTACCCGGCTGTTCTGGGGTATCACGAACTGAAACCGATTCCCCTCAACGAGTTTGACACTACACCAGAAGCCTTTGCGTCCCAGCTCGACTGGCTCAAGGATAACGGTTACGAGACATTATCACTCGAAGAGTTCATATCGTACCTGAAGAAGGATGAAGGCTTCCCGGAAAAATCTGTGCTGATTACGTTTGATGACGGTTACAACGGAATATACTACTATGCATTCCCGGAGCTTAAGAAACGAGGAATGAAGGCCGCATTCTTCATCACAGCAAGCACAATCGGAGGCATTAAAGGAACGAAATACCCGCATATCACGTATGAACAGCTCGCAGAAATGGCCGCTGACGGAAATATGTCGATAGGCTCTCACACTATCTCACATTTACGGCTGACTGAGCTGAGCAGTGACGCACTGAAAATCGAAGTATCAAAGTCAAAGCAAATCCTCGAAAATTTCACAGGCAGAAAAATTCAGGCGATTGCATATCCTGAGGCATATTATAACGGAGCTGTGATTGACGCTGTGAAAGAGGCAGGCTATGAGATTGCTTTTGCCGGGGGTGACAGTGGGCTTTTCGGCCATGAATCATGGTTCAGCATTCCGAGAATATTCACGGGGCTTGAGCTTGCAGAGAATAACAACGCACTTTTCGCTGAGTTCGTGAGAAACTATAAGAACATGCCGGAAGGTGCCTTCAAAAGCCGCTGGAAGCCTATAGAGAAAAAATAAAGTATAATACAGGCAAAAATCCACAGAATAAAGGAGAAAAAAATTAATGGCAGGAGAAAAAAGAGTACGTATCACTGAAACAGCTCTTAGAGACGCTCACCAGTCTTTGATTGCAACACGAATGAGAACTGATGATATGCTTCCTGTTCTCGAATACATGGACAATGCAGGATACTGGGCACTTGAAATGTGGGGCGGAGCAACATTTGATTCGGCAATGAGATTCCTCGATGAAGATCCCTGGGAAAGACTGAGATTGATTCGCGCACGTGTGAAGAATGCAAAGTTACAGATGCTCTTACGTGGTCAGAACCTCGTAGGCTATCGTCATTACGCAGATGATGTTGTTCGTGAATTCGTGAAGAAGGCAGTTGGAAACGGAATAGATATTGTACGCTGCTTTGATGCTCTCAATGACTTGCGTAACGTTGAAGTTGCCGCAGATCAGGTGAAAAAGGAAGGTGCACATCTTCAGTTATGCATGAGCTACACACTTTCACCCGTACACACGCTTGAAACCTTTGCGGGAATGGCAAAAAAAATGCAGGATATGGGAGCGGATTCAATTGCGATAAAAGACATGGCCGGTCTGATTGGCCCTATGGACTGCGCTAAACTCGTTGCCGCAATCAAAGAGAAAGTTGATGTTCCCGTTGAACTTCACAGCCACTATACGACAGGACTTGCAAGCATGGCATATCTCGCAGGAATTGAAGCAGGAGCAGAAATAGTAGACACAGCAATATCACCGTTCTCACTTGGAACATCACAGCCTCCAACTGAATCACTTGTTGCGGCACTTGCAGGTTCGGAATATGACACAGGAATTGATATCGAGAAGTTGCTTCCGATAACAATGCACTTCAAGAAACTCCGCGAGAAATACAAAGCACTTCTTCCTGAAATTTCTGGCGTTGACATCAACATTCTGCGTTATCAGATTCCAGGCGGAATGTATTCAAACATGGTTAATCAGTTACGTGAGATGAATGCGCTCGACAAACTCGAAGATGTTCTCAATGAAGTACCTGTTGTGCGTAAGGCTATGGGTTATCCTCCGCTTGTTACACCTTCAAGCCAGATGGTCGGAACTCAGGCAACGGTCAATGTGTTACGCGGACGCTGGAAGAGTTTCCCAAAGGAAATCAGACAGTATTTCTTAGGGTATTACGGACAGCCTCCAGCACCAGTAGACCCTGAAGTTCAGAAAATGGCAATCGGAAAAGAAGAACCTATCACTTGCAGACCTGGTGAAAAGATTCCGCCCGAAATGGAACAGGCACGAAAAGACGCACAGCCATGGATGCTTCAGCCGGAAGATGCTTTGACATGGATTATGTTCCCGCAGGTTGCAAAGGACTTCCTGCCGAAGAAATACGCAAAGGTCAACAAACGCGACGTAGGTCTTCAGGCACAGGCAGCTCCAGAGGCATACCCTGCATAACATAAATGGACATTGCTTTAAACGGGGACGGTTTCGTTCAGGCTCGTTTGCTTGGTGCTAATGATGAAAACTTCAAAGCCATTGAGGCCCGTTACCCTGTTGCGCTTTCTGTTCATGACGGGGTCGTTCGTGTGAGCGGCCCTGATTCTGAACCCGTTCGTATTGTTTCTCACTTAATCCGTGAACTCGCTTCCGTTGCTGAAAAAGGCCATGAAATTCATGAAGCTGATGTACGTTCTGCAATGGACGCTTTAGCAGAAGGTCAGGAACTTAATCTTAACGCTTTATATTCCGAAATCATCTGCACAACTGCACGTAATAAACCAATTCGCGCAAAGACTCCCGGACAGCGAAAATATATCAGGGCAATTCGTGACAACTTCATTCTCTTTGCTACCGGCCCTGCTGGTACTGGCAAGACATATCTCGCAGTGTGTGAGGCTGTCTCAATGCTCAAAGCCGGAAAAATAAACCGCGTTGTTCTTGTTCGTCCTGCAGTTGAGGCAGGAGAATCGCTCGGTTATCTTCCCGGTGATTTGAGAGAAAAAGTTGAACCTTATGTGAGACCGTTATATGATGCTTTTTATGATTTGCTCTCCCCTGAAAAATTTATGCGTTACACTGATAAAGGCGTTATCGAAATCGTACCATTAGCTTACATGAGAGGCAGAACACTTAATGAGAGCTTTATCATTCTTGATGAGGCACAGAACACTACACCTAAGCAGATGAAAATGTTCCTGACAAGATTAGGTTTCGGGTCGAAGGCAGTAGTTACAGGTGATATAACACAGGTTGATTTACCTGGCAATGCACCTTCCGGACTTCGCAGCGTTAAAAACATTCTTGAAGGCATAAAGGGAATTGGCTTTATTGACCTCACTGATGCTGACGTTGTTAGACACGAAATAGTTCAAAAAATTGTTCAGGCTTATGCACGCTATGAAAATGACACAAAAAACTAAACCCAGAGTATTACTTGAATCAGAAAAAACTTTATTTCAGCGCATTAATTTCAATTTCATATCTCAGTACATAGGGCCGGTTATCTTCCTCATGATTGCCGGAATCTCCCTCGTACTCGCTCAATGGCTATGGTTCAACAAACGCGATGATAGTTTCTCCGTTGGTTATCCTGCACCGGAAACATATCGTGTTGTCTCTCACATGCGTTATGACGATCAGGACGCAGTGAAGAACCTTCGCGCTATGGTCAGTGATAGTGTCGTGGGAGTTACTGTGCGTGATGTGTCCGCGAAATCAAGACTTCAGAAATGGCTTGAGGCATTGAATGATACATCTCCGAATGAAAATCACTCGCAGTACTCTTCGTATCTGCTAAAGCTCCCTGATGCTTTGCTGAATGCAATTACGAATCTCAATAACACAGACAAATCACGTATACTGAATCTCGCTTATCAGGTCGGAAGTTCTTACATTGATCATCTTGAAGCAGGAAGTATAATGTCCAGCTCAAGTGAAGCTGCTTCATCATTGTGGTCGGAAATTAACAGACAGATTGATTCAGTTAGTGATGCAAACTTTGTGTATCAGATATTATCGGGATTAGGCAACATGAATCTCAAGTTTGATGATGAACTTACACAGCTCGCTAAACGTGCCGCCGCTGATGATGTACCTGAACTCGACAGAAGATTTGAACCAGGTGATGTAATTGTTGCAAAAGGTGAAATCATTACTCCTCAGAAAGCATTATTGCTCAGGCTTCAAGGTTACACTGAAGATGTCTTCCCAATCGCAGAGATTTATGTTGTAATTGCCTTCGTTCTTGCTTTCCCGTTATGGCTTGATATTCTCAGAAGAGGAGCAGGCGAGAAAAAAACAACATGGTGGGCAATAGTGATAGTGATAATAACTGCGTGGATATGTGAAACTATTGCGGCTCATCTCGGTGTTGCTGGTGCTGGTACACTTCCGGCTGTCACGTTTGCTTATCTCTGCATTCCTGATTATATTGCGTTCTGCATTTCTATTATTGCTTCCATTTCTGGAATTTTTATCGTTACCGGTCTGGCAATCTCAAAGACAATTCTCATTGCGACTATATCAGTCGTATCTGTCACTTTGGGATTCTATCTGCTCAGAAATCTCGAATCTAAGCGTCAGGTATGGCACAGAGTTACTTTGATGTCTTTCATTCTCGTATGCACGCGCGTAATGGTCAGAATGTTTCAGGGGTCGTTATCATTGGAACAAATTGAATTCTGGAAGGAAGTTTTAATGTTTTTCGTGTTTGATATTCTCTCAACTCAAATCGCTTTGTTTGTACTTGGAGCCATTGAAGAATATATCGGCGTTCTCTCAATTATCACACTCAGAGAAGTAAGTTACCCTTCAAGCCCGTTATTGCGTGAACTTCAGCGCAATGCACCAGGAACATATCAGCATTGTCTCACTATAGCGACACTCATAGAGGCTGTTGGAATCAAATTAGGAATGAATATAAGTCTTCTAAGAGCAGGCGCATATTATCATGACATCGGAAAGTTACGCAGACCTCAGTTTTTCGTTGAAAATCAGGGAGGCGGAGAAAATCATCACGATGTAATGTCACCGATGTTGAGTTCACTTACGATTATTGCTCATGTTAAAGACGGCCTCGAAATGGCTTGGGAAGCAAAATTACCAAAACGTATACGCGATTTCATTGCCGAACATCACGGCACTACATGCACCCGCTATTTCTACAATAAGGCTATAGCTATGGGTGAGAAAATTGAACGCGAAGATTTCTGTTATCCAGGCCCTGCTCCACGTTCAAGAGAGACAGCGTTACTGATGATTGTAGATTCAGTTGAAGCAGCAGCGAGAGCACAGAATATCAGAGAAGTACAGCCCGAAGCGATAAGAAAGATTGTGAATCAGGTTGTGCAGAGCAAGATAAATGAAAACCAACTGGAACATGTTAATTTTACTTTCAACGATTTAACATGCATTAAGGAAACTCTCACTTCAGTTTTGATTTCAATGTATCATACAAGGAAAGTTAAGAAGATAGAGAAGAGGTTATAATTCTTGAATTTGTCA
This sequence comes from uncultured Synergistales bacterium, assembly GCA_905235395.1. Taxonomy (GTDB): domain Bacteria; phylum Synergistota; class Synergistia; order Synergistales; family Aminobacteriaceae; genus JAFUXM01. Next base: position 4,023 of record CAJOLN010000053.1, on the reverse strand, counting down.
TTGTGCATTAATTCTACAGATGAATCCGAAGACAGCGACAATGCTAACCCAGATTACCCGTATATTAACAAGATTGCAGAAGTTCTTGAAGATGAACTTTTGAAAATTTATCCCATCTCCAAGAATTATGAACTTGCGGAAATTTCAATAACATTTATGAAGCCCGAAGAAATTCGTACACTCAACCGTGAATACAGAGACGTTGATGAAGCTACTGATGTATTATCTTTTCCTATGGATATCAACGAGAATATGCCCGTGTTAATTCTCGGTGATATTGTGATTTGCAAAAAAGAAGTTGAACGTCTTCACCCTGAACTTGATTCACAGGAGGCCATGTGCCTGATGATCGCACATTCATTCCTTCACCTGACTGGCTATGACCACGACACTGAAGAGAAGCAAATTAAAATGTGGAAAATTCAGGACGAGATTAAAAATAGAATGCTGGAGGCAATAAGATAATGGCAGGGATAATTTCAGGATTAATAATTCTGCTTATACTATCTGCATTCTTCAGCGGAGCAGAGACATCAATAACGGCAACAGGGAAAGGTAAGCTCATAACACTTCAGGAGCTTGGAAAATATAAATTTCTGAACTCAACGTTTCAGTGGCTCATCAATGATACTCAGGAAGCGTTGACCGTCTGCTTAATCTCAAATAATATCGTGAATATCTCTGCAAGTGCGCTGACTTCAACTTTTGTGCTTGAACTTTTCGGCCCTGCTGCATTGGTTGCGGCTGTACCTGTGATGACTGTTCTCATTGTGATATTTGGAGAAATTCTCCCAAAAAGTGCGGCTATGGTTTATTCTGAGAACGTATTAATCTTCGCTGCTCCTATTCTGCGTGCACTTGCTTTCCTGATTACGCCCGTTGCCTGGGCAATGAAGAAATGCGTTACGTTCATCGGTATGCTGCTTCACATTGATTTAGGTACTCAGAAAGTTTTTGTTACGCGTGATGAGATTGAACAGGTTGTTAAAATCGGCGAAGAGAGCGGAGCATTAGAGGCCAATGAACGCAGAATGATTGACGGCATAATAGACTTCGATGAAACGCGCGTACATGAAATTATGATTCCGAGAACAGACATGATTGCTCTTGAGGCTCATGATACTCTTGCTGAGGCAGTTAATCTCTTCATTGAGCAGGGACATTCACGAATTCCAGTTTATGAAGAAAGCCCTGATAATATCATCGGCATACTCTACGTGAAGGATACGCTGAAGAATTTACTTGAAAGCAATTTATCATGTGAAGTCAGAACACTCCTGCGAAAACCTATTTTTGTTCCTGAGACCATAAGAACAGCGGAAGTGTTAGAGGCTATGAGACGCGAACATATTCACATAGCAATAATCGTTGACGAATATGGCGGTGTTGCTGGTATCGTCACTATGGAAGACATTCTCGAACAAATTGTAGGCGAAATTCAAGATGAATATGATCAGGAAATACCAGAGATTCAGAAAATGGAAGACGGTTCATATCTGGTTCAGGGGAGCATAAGCCTTGAAGATTTAAGTGAGGCTTTAGGTTTTGAATTCACATGTGATGACGCTGAAAGTCTGGGAGGTCTCGTGCTGCTTCTTTCCGGGAGTTTTCCTGAAGAAGGTGATGTATTCGATTATGGGCAATGGCAGATTAAAGTCATGGAACTCGAAGATCATCGCATAAAAGAATTAAGCCTGCGAAAACTTGAAAATAAAACAGAAATAGAGGCAAAAACAGATGAAACGGTCAGACCAAAACAGGATTAATTGTGTGAGAGGCAGCATGATAGGAGGTGCTGCAGGTGACGCGTTAGGATATGCGGTTGAGTTCATGAGACTTAGAGAGATAAAAAAGGTTTATGGCCATGAAGGCATAACGGAATATGAGCTTAATCCTCCGTTCTTACCGCAGTCAGGTTATGGCTTTATCTCCGATGATACGCAGATGAGCCTTTTCACTGCAAATGGAATTCTCTTGTATGACGCACACAATCATGATGATGACCTGGCGCATTATGTTTATCTGGCATATCTCGACTGGCTGAAGACACAATCAACACGAACCAGCAATAAACCTCATTGCACGTGGCTATATGAGATACCCGAACTTAACAACAGGCGTGCACCTGGAATGACATGCATATCTTCACTTTCAAGCGGTGAAATGGGTACGCTTCGTGAACCTCTGAATGACAGCAAAGGCTGCGGAGGCATAATGAGAGTTGCTCCTCTTGCACTGAGATATGTTCCTGAGAATGACAATGATATTTTCATGCTTGATTCTTACGGTGCTGATATTGCCGCCATAACTCACGGACATTCTTTAGGCTGGCTTCCTGCTGCTCTGCTCACACACATTATCGCAAGGGTCATGCAGTCTTATTCCCTCACTGACGCAATACATGACGCATGGAATTTTAATCGCTCTCTATTTGACGGCTTAATCTCTCAGAAACATTTTGACCAGATGAAACAGCTTCTTGATCTCACAGTGAAGCTCGCAAATTCAAAATATGATGATGAACATAACATCATTGAACTCGGTGAAGGCTGGGTTGCTGAAGAGACATTAGCAATTGCTCTATACTGCGCTCTGAGATATCCTGATGACTTCTCAAAGGCACTCATCGTGTCAGTGAATCATGACGGAGACAGTGATTCAACTGGTGCTGTTGCCGGTAACATCATGGGTGCAATGCTTGGTTATGATGCCATAGCTGACAAATGGAAAGATAATCTTGAACTCAAAGATATAATTCTCGAAATATCAGATGATTTATGCTCGGATACTTGGCCGGAAGGGAGATATTCACGATGAATGAACATAGCCTTGAGAGATTCATAAAGTGCTGCAAAAATTCTTCAACGACATTCAGGACGAAAAAACTAGAGACTGTACAATGAACTGTGTAAAAAGAAAAGTCCAGGAGGTAAGCACGATGAAAGAAGACAGACAGGACAAATTCAAGATTAGCAATGATTTGCTTGATGCCATGCTCGTAGGGGTTAAAACGCAGGAAGATTTGTGGGGCAAAGAGGGCATAATCACTCAGATTAACAAGGTTTTGCTCGAACGTATCCTTAATGCCGAGATGGATTTCCACCTCAATTACAGCGATGAGGGATGTGTTTGAGGTAACAGCAGGAATGGTGACAGTAAGAAAACGCTCAAAAGCAACTTCAGTACCCTCGAATTATCAACTCCCCGCAACAGACACAGCACCTTCGAGCCTCAGATAATACCAAAGCGTTCCACTAAAACTGCCATACTTGAAGAGGCTATTCTCTCTTTGTATGCAAAAGGCATGACCGTAAGAGACATTCAGGCAACATTACAGGATTTGTATCACGTAGAAGTATCTCCTTCCCTAATCTCTAGATCATCAGGTACTAAATAAAACAATATATCTTGCTCTGGCTATCAATATGGAGGGATATAAGGAGTTACTTGGGATATGGATAGGGGAGCATGAAGGAGCGTCATTCTGGGCGCAGGTACTGACAGAGCTTAACAACAGGGGAGTATTCCACCAATCCGACATACAGCTGTGCATAGTCCACCTAGTCCGGAACAGTCTGGAATATGTCTAGTGGAAACACTGTAAAGAACTAGCGCGAGATTTGAAGGAAAACTCCAGCAATCTATGCGCTATGGGAACATAATTGGAAGAACATAACAACAATCTTTACGTATCCGTCAGAGATAAGCGGATACTAGGAAGCGATGATAGTGCTCTGAAGCTGGTATGGATAGCAGTATCGAAAGCGTCGAAGAAGTGCCGATAAGCAATTGGTCGAAAGCAAAGTAGCCTAAGAAAAATTTCATACACAGTTTACTTGACAGACCCCTGCGCTTGAATGGATTGTTGAACGTTACCGTGATGATGTTGATTCTAAGAGTGGATTGCGGAATGACTGCAATGCGTGGGGGATTGAACACAGAGAGCCTGAATATATTTTGAAGTTAATTGCTAAAGTTGCGAGGGTAAGTGTTGAGAGTGTGAGGATAATTGAGGAAATGCCA
>CAJOLN010000052.1 GCA_905235395.1 uncultured Synergistales bacterium | reverse complement strand
GCGAGATGCAGTTGGAGATATATACGTGTATCTGGTGTGTGAAATACAGTCTGAAGAAGTCGAAAAACGAACGGGTAAAAGCGTCGGTTTTGACTTTGGGCTGAAACAGTTTCTCACCGGTTCAGATGGACACGATATAAAGTCTCCGTACTTCTTCATGCAGAGCATAAAGACTATCAGGACGAAATGCCGCAAATTATCCCGCAGACAGAAAGGCTCTCATAACCGAGAACGCTATCGTAAAGAGTTAGCGCGAGCCTATCGCAGAATGGAGAACCAGCGGAAAGATTTTCACTTCAAGACAGCCCGCAAACTATGTGAAGAGTATGGCGTGTATCTGCCTAGAAAACCTGAACATGAAGGGTATGGCTCGTAGATGGGGGCGTAAAGTACATAGCTTAGGCTTCTCAGAGTTCGTTGGAATACTAGAATACGAAGCCATGAAGTTAGGCACTCAAATAGTGTTCATAGATAGGCTGTATCCATCGAGCCAACTGTGTCATGTATGCGGGTATAAGAATCCCGAAGTGAAGAACTTAAAGCTGCGGGAGTGGATATGTCCAGAATGTGGAACGCACCACGATAGGGACAGGAATGCGGCAATAAATATCCATCGAGTTGGGGCATCAGCTCGTAGCGGAGACGTAGTAAGACCAAAGCAATCTGGCAGCGTTGTTGATGCTAGAATCCCCTGCCTTTAGGCATGGGGAGTATGTCAAAGGATTTGTTGCGCTTATACTTCTGTTGATTTATCGTGTGGCTATGGGATTTGTATACAACAAGAGCTACACTGAAAATCTGCTTAGAGAAGGCTTTGAACCTGTAGGAGATTCAGATAAGACAGCACTGAAGTTTGCCGGGCTTTATAGAGAAGAGTAAAATCTCTCAAGACAAGGAAAAAAGATTCAAAGCAGGCCGGTAGAATTTATCGGTCTGTTTTTTTATGCTTACTGAATGATAGAATACCCATTATCCCAATGAATGGAGTGATTTATTTATGGAACAGCGGACTTCTGAATACGGAACAATACCTTTAGCAGCATTCTTAACAGCTGTCAGGAGCATAACTATTCCAGTTGAATACGTCAGGGAAGATAATGGACACTGGAGCTGCTGGACTAAGCACGATATTCCGGGAACGATTCAGACTTACGGAGTGGGAACAACTTTCGATGAAGCTGTTGATGATTATCTTGACGCACTGAAGGAAATTGCAGATTGCATCTATGAGGAGAATTTGCCGGAGGATGATATATCTGTGGAATGGCTTGCGAAAATCTTGATGAGTTCAAAGGAGGAGCTGAAGAAATGCCTAGATGGAAGGATCTCATAAGATTTCTGGATCGTAATGCTGTATTCATAAGACACGGCGGAAATCATGATGTCTATTTCTACAACGGCAAGAGAATCAGAGTCTCCAGAGGCAGCGGAGAAATCGACAGAAATACATGGAGAGATATTCTGAAATATCAGCTCGGTATCAATCAGGAAGAGTTCAACGAAGGACTTAAATAATCACAGGAGGAAGAATAATGACAGATTTAGATATTGCAATGTCAAGAACATGGGCAGAAATTAATCTTGATGAACTCGAACATAACATCAAAACTCTCCGAAAACTATTAAACCCTCAGGCAAAATTTCTCGGCGTCGTTAAAGCCAACGCATATGGACATGGAAGCATAATGTGTGCAAGAAAACTTCAGGAATGCGGAGCAGATTGGCTAGCAGTTGCAGCAGTAACAGAAGGAGTTGAACTCAGGAAGAACGGAATCACTTTGCCGATTCTATGTCTCGGTCAGGCAGATACCCACATGGCCGAATTGATGTGCAAATACAATATCACTCAGGCAGTCGGAGATTATGAGAACGGAAAAGCATTGTCGGATTATGCAGAGAGTGTGAACAAAAAGATTCGTATTCATGTGAAGGTTGATACTGGAATGAGCAGAACGGGATTCTACTGGCCTGAATCGAATCATGAACTCAAAGTGAAAACAGCACATGAGATTTTGAATCTTTGCAGGCTTCCTGGACTTTATCCTGAAGGTTTGTTCACTCACTTCGCAATTGCTGATGATGATCCTGAATTCACACACTCTCAATTGAAACGCTTCCTTGATGTACAATCACACATGCATGAACTTGGAATCGATTTTGAGATTTCACATGCAGCCGCAAGCGTGGGCGTCCTGAATTACCCTGAGGCACATCTGAACATGGGACGCTTTGGTCTCGTACTCTATGGCTACGCGTCAACCGACAACGGCAACGAAGGCAGTACGATTGACCTTCACCCTGTGATGTCCATGAAGAGCAGAATCACCGCAGTACGTCATCTCCCAAAAGGCACAACGATAAGTTACGGACGAACATACACTCTCAAACGCGATTCAATAATTGCTGTTCTCCCAATTGGTTATGCTGATGGTCTTCCACGATTGCTGTCGAATAATTTTCAGGTCAAGATTCATGATGTGAAGTGTCCTGTGCTTGGCCGCATATGCATGGATATGACGATGATTGATGTCACTGATGTTGAAGGCGTAAAGGCTGGAGATATTGCGACCGTGTTTGACGGTGAACTTGTGCCTCTTGCCGCAAAGAATTCAGGAACAATCATTCATGAGATTGTATGTGACCCTTCAGTGAGAGTGCCGAGAGTGTATATCAATAATGGGAAGGTATCGATGTAAATGCTGCCGTTCAGACTGAAGCCTGTGTATAAAAATTATCTTTGGGGCGGAAAGAATTTAATTTCTTCATGGGGTAAAGATTCAGGAACAGAAACGTTAGCTGAGAGCTGGGAATTAGCATCGCATAAGGACGGTGATAATGTCATTCTCGATGAGCCATGTAAGAACATGAAACTCTCTGAGGCCGTGAAAATTCACCCTGAGATCGTATCGCCGACATTCAAACCTGAAAATACATTCCCGTTAATGGTCAAGCTGATTGATTCGCAATTGCCTTTATCGTTTCAGGTTCACCCGAATAACGAGTATGCGATGCTTCACGAGCACAGCATGGGGAAAGTTGAATCATGGTACATTCTGAATCATGATGAAGGAGCATACATATATCTCGGCCTCAAGCACAGCATAACACGCAGAGAACTTGAAGACGCAATCATGAATAACACATTGACTGACATACTGAACAAAATTTATGTTGATGACGGAGATACATTTTTCATTCCGGCAGGGACAATTCATGCGATAGGTGAAGGTGTAACGCTTGCGGAGATTCAGGAGAATTCAAATCTTACATACAGAGTTTACGATTACGGACGTGTTGGTGCTGACGGCAAACCTCGCGAACTTCACATAGCAAAAGCTCTTGATGTCGCAAATCTGAATCCCGTGAACATAAAGCCTGTTCAATCTGGAAATGTTATCGTTGAATGCAAAGAGTTCTGTGTTGAAAAGGTACATGCTCCATATAGCTGCAAGATGAACAATGAAGGTTTCAGATTCATTCTTTGCATTGAGGGCATGATTGAGTTCACTTGCGGTGATGTGCATTATGCAATTCAAAAGGGAGGAAATGTATTTGTGCCTTCTGATTGTGAGAATGAATTTGTGATTGACGGCAATGGTGAGTTTCTGATTACATCGGAGTAGATTTGACCCCTCTTAATTATGGAGGGGGATTTAATTCTCAGATACCATTTACAATTTTCACAAGTTCTTCAGGCGTTACTGCTTTCACTCCGCTATGCTCAAAGTCTTTCGTGTTCACCGTAACAATGTAATCTGCATTCACGCTTTGAGCGCATATGTCCTGCAAGTTATCTTCAAAGTCTCTGAACTCCACGTTATGGACAGCTTCAACTACTGCATTATGTCCTGCACTTGCTGTTATTAGAACCCTACATACACTGTCAAGCCATTCTCTGCGAGTTTCTTCAGGCTGTTTCATTCTGCCAGATGAATACCAGATTATTGACAGTGAATGAAATGCTACGTAGCCTTTGATTTTCTTAGCAGCACACAGCTCCATAGTCTGAATTGATGACTCAGTGTATTTATCTTCCCGGCAGGTAAGATAATTTATGATGACATTCGTATCAACAAGTATTTTCATCATTTCGCCAGACCGTATTTCTCCATTATTGCATCCGTGTATGCTTCCTCGTAGTTTTCAGGAATCAAAAGAGGTCTCTTTTTCCTCATTTCTTCCATCCATCGAAAAGCCTCCATACTGTCTTCACGTTCCCTTGCAAGTCGAGCCTGTTCCTCTTCAGGTGTCTCCCATGTCTTTGGGTCATCTGCTGTCTTCTTGAGTGTACTCAATACATCTGCCATTACTTTATCAGGCAGCTTCTCAATCAATGCATATGCTTCTTCTTTCAGTGTCATAATTCATAACCTCCCTAAAAATTTTCCCCCTGCCGTATTTCAGACAAGGGGAAGTGATTTCAATTCAATACTAATTTCTAATAGTTCTCAGCGTGAAGCTCAAAATATGCTTTCGGATGTGCACATACAGGACAAATTTCAGGTGCTTTTGTTCCAACTACGATATGTCCGCAATTCCTGCACTCCCACACTTTGACTTCACTTCTCGCAAATACTGCCTGAGCCTCTACGTTATGAAGAAGTGCACGGTAGCGTTCCTCATGCTTTTTCTCAATCGCCGCTACCATTCTGAATTTTGCCGCCAACGCCTTGAAACCTTCTTCTTCGGCTGTCTTCGCAAAACCCTCGTACATATCTGTCCACTCGTAATTCTCTCCCTCTGCCGCTGCTTTGAGGTTAGCCGCTGTGTCACCGATTCCCTCAAGCTCCTTGAACCATACCTCCGCATGTTCCTTCTCGTTTGCTGCTGTCTGAAGGAAAATTGCCGCTATCTGTTCAAAGCCTTCTTTCTTGGCCTTCGATGCAAAATACGTGTACTTGTTGCGTGCCTGCGACTCTCCTGCAAAAGCCGCCTGAAGATTCTTCTCGGTCTGTGTCCCTGCGTACTTATTCGCCATTGTTCTTGTCCCCCTTTGGAATATTTGAATTGTTTGCGTATTATATCATGCATCATTATTCAAGTATGATATTATAGTTTTGTCCCATGTTCCAATTCACAAAAAATTTTTTTTCACGGAGGTATTTTTATATGATAAAACGTTTTATCTTTTTCATCGTCGTCTTTATGCTCGCATTCTCTCTTACAGCAATGGGAGCAGAGACAGTGATTCAATTTAATACAGATGATTATGAATCATCTTCGGTCTGGAATTCTCTCAATGAAACTAAAACAACAGAATCACCAGACATTAAAGCAGAATCAGAATCAAAAACGGAAACTCAGACACAAATGCAGCCAGTTAAACCCGAACAAGAAAACACATCTTCATTATGGGGTGCTCTGTCAGAGAAGAATGAACCAGAACCTCAACCTCAACCAAAGCCTGAAGAATCACAAACGCAGATTTCGGACAAAGAATTTCTGATGTTATGTGCAAATGCAGAAGCAAATGTAATCAGCAGTGCCATTGATAACAGAAGTGCTGACGTTAATGCAAAAGACTTCTATGATGTTACTGCCTTAATGATTGCCTCTGAGAAAAATTCTGACCCTGAAGTTATTGCTGTCCTCATATCGTCAGGTGCAGACACAGAGGCTTATGACAAAGACGGAATGACAGCCTTAATGCATGCGGCGAAATTCAATCAGAATCCCGAAATCATAGAGGCACTCACTGAAGGAGGAGCATATGTGAATGCACGTGACAACAACAGGGTAACGGCACTAATGCATGCGGCAAGAACGAATAACGCAGAAGTTGTGAAGGCACTTGTTGAAGCAGGAGCAGAAGACCTTGCAGATAAACGCGGATGGACTGCATTATTCTGGGCGGCAAGATACACAAAAGATCCGCAAGTTATCGGTGTATTGCTTGATGCAGAATCTGACCCATTGGCACGCGCTCATGATATGGCAATTCCTTTTGATCATGCGCAGAAGAATCAGAACATCATCAACACGAAAGAATATCTAAGGCTTGAAGAAGAAAGCCGTTAATGTGACAGGAGAAAACGAATCATGAAATTGAAATATGCGGCATTGATTAACATTGCAGGAATAGTATTCTCATCATTAAGCCCTGCACTCGCTGACACAAGAGCAGAGAGGCTCATTGAACGCGAGAATAAAGTTACGGAACAGGCAGTTAAACTCTCAGAGAAAGAAATAAACCTTGAGGATAAAGAAGTTCAGTTGAACAAGAAAAAGGCAGAACTAGATGAACTTGCGAAGAAAATGCACAGCGAGAAAATTGAGTTTTCAGTTCGCGAGATTGAACTTGAGGATACAAGAGCAAAATTGAATCGTGATTCAGAATTGATTGCGGCACAGAACAGAGAATTTCTGAATGAAAAAGAAGAGTTTGAAGGTTATCGTGCGTCAGTAATTAAGCAGGCAGAAGAAGCAGAACGTATGATAAACGATGCAAACGAGAAATTAGAACTTGCACAAACACGCGAAAATAATAATGCGAAACGTGAAAAGGAACTTGCAGGCCGTGAAGAATCAATCAAAGATGAACTCAACCAGATTAATATTGAAAGAGCAGAACTCTTAATGCTCAAAGAGAAGACTGACGAATCAATAAAGAAACTTGCAGACCTTGAGAATCGCGAGAATGATTTGAAGACTGCCAGGAAAATATTTGAAGATGAAAAGGCCCGAATCGAATCAGACAAGACAGAACTAGCAAAAATCCGTGAAGAAGCAGAAAGTATAAAGGCAGAAGCCAAAGCACAAATTGCAGAGGCAAACGAGAAAGTCCAGAAGGCAAATGCAATAAGCGAGAAAAATCAGGAACTCGAAATGACAATTGCGAAGCTGACCGATGAACTCAAACTTAAACAGGATGAGCTAGACAAAATTTATCAGGTTAAGCCCGGAGAACTCAAGGCAGAACTTCCTTCAGATATTCCTTCTAATGCTTCAGTAACTGTAACTGATAAAGGCATAATCAACTGGTCAGACGGATCAATACGCGCCAAAGGAATGGGTGTAGTTCCTCCCAACAAGACAGAGGCACAGGGAAAGGCATTAGCGAGACGTGCGGCAATAGCTGACCTTCAGAGGAATTTGCTTGAGACAGTTCAGGGTGTGCAGATTGACGCGAAAACTCAGGTTGCTGACTTCATAGCGAATGATGTAATTAACACTGCGGTGAAAGGAACAATAAGAGGAGTTGAAGTTGTAGAGGAAAATTTTGACGGTACGACTTACACTTTATCGGGTCAGATACGTCAGGAGATACTCGCAAAGCCTATATCAGAGATTGCCTCGCGCATGAGAGTATCAACAAGAAGACCTAGAGAACCCAGAACGAAAGTAGGAAAATTCACAGGGCTTATCATTGACGCAACGAATCTTGCAGAACTTCAGCAGCAGAAACTTTTACGTATTGTTGATGAAAAAGGAGAGGCAGTATACGGAACTGAATTCGCAGACAAAAACATTCAGGCAAAACGCGGTTTATGCGCATACTTTGACAGAATGGTATTCACGTCAGACGAAAATGATCGCGTTGGAAATAACCCTCTCGTGATAAAAGCACAGAGACTCAGCAACGAGAATTCATACATAGTGATACCGAACTGGGCAGCCGAAGAAATCAGAAAGAACTCAATAGATTTCCGCAAAGAATGCCGTGTGATAATCGTTAAATCATGACCAGAAGAATTATATCTGCGTTAATCCTTTGTGTGTTCATTCTCGTGTCTCCTGTTTACGCTGCAAAATCGAGAAGAGCTTCAGCCAGACGAGCATCATCATCTTCAACTTCAACCTCGAATTCTGAATCACGAAAGATTATCCGTGTCCGTGCAGAGGGAGCAGCAATCATAATTGAAGGCAGAAAGAACGAGGCGAGAGAATCAGCGAGGCGTGAAATGATTCGTAACGCAATAGACAACGCAATAGGTACATATGTAGAGAGCGTAACGAGAATCGAAAATTATCAGGTAGTCAGCGATAAGATGTTCACGCAGTCTAACGCGCTCGTCAATGCAATGGATATTCAAAGGGAATGGACAGACGACAGCACATATCACATTGAAGCGTATTGCAGTGTTGTTGAAGTTGTTCTTGATGAACGTCTTGGCCCTGCCGTAATTGACGCGTTAGGTAATCCCAGAGTGTTAATATGGATTGAGAACCCGACAGTGAGAAATGATGTTCAGAAAATTTTTGAGCAGAAGGGATTCATGATAATCAATCCAGAACATGCGGCGAGACTTCAGAACATAGATGAAGATTTTGCGAGGAATACGAATGACCCTGCGAAGCTCAGAGATGCCGCAAAAAATTTCCGTGCAGACGTAATTGTCACAGGTACAGCCGGTTCATCAACTGTACTGAAGCAAAAGCTCTGGGGGCATACGCTCTACAAAGTGGCAAGCAACGTAAGGCTTGAAGCATTTCTTGCGGATACAGCACAGACGATAGGATCAGAAAATTTCTCATGGGCACCAAGCAAACAAAAGGACGGTTCACTTTCATTCGAGGAAGGTTCAGCAAAGGGACTTCACTATTGTGCATCAAAGGCGGCAAACAGCATAGTGAATAAGGTTGCGTATGGTCTTACCGCCGGACGTGAGGGAAACAGAACAGGCCATGTTGTGAAAGTCATCATCAGCAACATAGACTTTGGAACTGCACGAAATCTTAAAGACAGAATCGGAGGTATGCCTACGGTCAGCAGTGTGAATCAGAGAGCATACCGCAATGGCCAGGAACTTGAACTTGATGTAACGCTCAAAGGTTCAACTGATGATTTGGCGAATGCACTCTATGATGTGGGAGTTGATATAACAGGAATGTCAGCGGCACAAATAGAAGGGAGCATGAAATGAAATACATTCTTGCGGTTATGTTCGTGATTCTGAATCTGAATTCTTGTGCACTCGCTGAACATACGACTGAAGAATTATTGAAAATGAATCTTCGGAGTCTGAGTGCGGATTTCAGTAACGACACAGCATATTCACAAGGGACAGGGAGAATCATTGAAGGCAGCCCAAATGCAATACCACTTGCAAGACGAGCTGCCTTAACTGATGCAAGAAGGGGCTTGCTTATTCTGAAGCGTGAACTCACAGAAGGAAGGCCAGGAAGATATTATGATGTATCCGGCACTGTCCCTCCTGTTAAAATTCTCAGAGAATATGAAAGCGGAGATATTTACGTCGTTGAAGTTGAAGCTGTACTCTCTGAACTTATTTGTTATGGAGACTAACATGAAGAAAATTATTATGATGTCAGTGATGATATTTCTTGTTTCATCTTTTGCAGAGGCAGGGATACTCCTTAAAGGGAAATTGCCCGGAGGAGCGCGCGAATCGAATCAGCAGACGTATTCTGATGTTCAGAATTCAGATAGAAGGATATTGCCCAGACACGGAGACATTGCGGTGATAGTTCAGGGTGAAGACAGTCATCATGTTGCAATAGCAGAGGCAATGATAATCGAGGAACTCATCAATCGCGGATATCGTGTGGTTGATGAGGCAAAAATGAAACGCATAAAAATGGCAGCAGCAAGAGCAAAGGCGGCACAATATGCATGGGAAGGAAACATAGAAGGACTGCTTAAACTCAATGGAAATTACAGTGTAGCGGCCACAGTTATCGCAAGGGTCAGAGCAGAAACACCGGAACTGAATGAATATGAGCTGTACACAGGAACAGCTTCGGTCGCTATAATGGCGGTATCTGGCCCTAAGAAACTTGGAGGCAGAACAGCAGAAGCAAAACCTTCAGGGTTCAGCATAGATGAAGCAATGAGAAAATCACTTCAGGAGGCTGTACGTAATGGAATGCAGCAATTTTTCTAATCGATGAAAGGAGAAATGATTCATATGAAGTTCTTGAAGATATTATTGTTAGTGATGATTGTAGTTTTGATTTCCAGTCCGTCATTTGCAGAAGAGGAAGTTATACGCGTTGGTGTGCTCAGGTTTGAATCGAAAGCAGACGGAATATCACAAAGCAACGCGGAATCAATTACGGATGAACTAACGAGAATGCTCACGAGTTCATACTCAATAGCGATAATCGACAGAGAAAATATTGAGGCAATAGCACGTGAGCACAGGATGAATCTTGCAGGACTGATTGACCCCAGAACAGCCGCACAATTAGGACGTGCTGCAAATATTCAGTATTTAATCACTGGAGCAATAACGGGTTTCGAAATCACAGAAGGTACCGACGTGAAAGACACAACAGGATTGTTGGGACTTTTCATAGACAAAGATACTGCAAGAAATTTAGGCCCACAAGCTGTAGAGAAGACAGAGAACGCAGAACTCACACTTGATGTGCGTGTCATTGACGTGAATACACATGAGACTGTTTTGGCAATGGCCGAGACAGGAAAGGCAACAAGAAGATCAACGGCAACGCGGGACATAATAACAGGGAGCAGTGCAAGCATAAATCACATAAGCCTCAGAGACTCCGCAGTATCAGATGCAGTTGCAAAAATAGGCGCAAGAATAAAGGAAGCTGTTTCAGGAGAATATCCGGAGGTATTAAGAGTAAGCGGAGAAAATATATACGTAGGTCTTGGTGCAACATCAGGAGTTAAAGTCGGGAATCTCTACAAGATAAGCCTTGAGGGTGAAGAGATAACTGACAGACGTGGAAAAGTTTTAGGCAGAGAGACGACACTAGTAGCAATAGTAAGAATTGAAGATGTGAAGAATGATTACAGTGTTGCAAGAGTCATCAAGAGGGGAGGAAAGTCTTCAAACGTTCGCAGAGGCGACAGAGTGGAAAAAACGTCGGGCGATGAGGCAGAAACTCTCATAAGGAGGAAGGCAATTTCAGATAGAAGACCGAGAAAGGAAGTAAGCGATTCAGATTTTGAAGATAAAGAACTGGATAACAAAGAGCCCAGTATATCACCAGCATCAAGAAGCCTTGAGAACTCATCAACAGATCCTGCGAGAGTGATTCCGACATACGGACTTCCAGTAGGAGAAGCGAAAGCACGTGAGGAACTTCACAGGAAACTTCAGA
>CAJOLN010000051.1 GCA_905235395.1 uncultured Synergistales bacterium | reverse complement strand
TAAATTTTTTCATGCCGTCTTCACTCCCATCATGTAAAGTCCAATCTCATCAACCGAAAATTTTTCTGCTGGCGAAATTTTATTTATCCTCCCGTTGAATATAACTGCTATCGTATCCGCACAGTCGATAATTTCATCGAGGTCAAGCGAAATCAATAACACTGCCGCTCCTCTGTCTCGTTCTGCAATTATCTGTTTGCGTACATTCATCACTGCTCCTATATCAAGTCCTCTTGTCGGCTGCATGAATATGATTAACGGTGTCTGCATGTCTATTTCACGTGCTATGATTGCCTTCTGTTGATTCCCTCCTGACATCGAACGCATTATCGTTGATCCTCCCTGACTGCTTCGTATGTCATATTCCTTCTCAAGAGTGCTTTCATATTCTCTGAATGACGATCGGCTGATTACTCCTTTATGTGAGAATTTCTGCGTGTAGTATTGCCTCAACGGAAGGTTATCGCATAATGTGAAATCAAGAACAAGGCCAACGTTATATCTGTCTTCAGGGACATATGCGATGCCTGATTCGATTCGTTCACGCACAGAAGCATGTGTAATGTCATGGCTGTTAATGATAATCTTTCCTGACGAGCACGGACACAATCCCGCAATTGAATCGGCGAGTTCATTCTGACCGTTACCTGATACGCCTGCAACAGCGAACACTTCACCCGCATGAATCTGAAATGATACGTCCTTCAATGCATCAAGTCCCGTCATGCTCTTCACGCTCATGTTCTGAACATCGAGAATTACATCTCCAAATACAGCAGGTTTCTTCTCAGTCCTGAATGAAATATCATGTCCGACCATTAAACGCGCCATTTCATCTGCTGATGTTGATTCGACATCAAGAACAGTGATTAATTTTCCTCTGTTCAGAATTGCACACCTGTCCGCAGCGGCTTTAATCTCGGCGAGTTTATGTGTAATGAGTATTATCGTCTTACCATTCTCGCGGAGACTGCGAACTATATCAAGGAATGATCCTATTTCCTGAGGGGTTAATACTGCTGTTGGCTCATCGAAGATTAATATCTCTGCCTCACGGTATAACATCTTCAGAATCTCGACTCGCTGACATGATGCGACATTCAGATTCTCAATCACATCTTCAGGGTTAATTTTAAGGCCGTAACGTTCAGACAGCTCTGCAATATCATGATTAGCTTTCTTGATGTCTACATACGGAATGAAACCGAAAAGTTTTCTCTCAGGTTCAAGGCCAAGTATTATATTCTCTGCAACAGTGTAATTCGATACAAGCATGAAGTGCTGATGTACCATTCCAATGCTGAGGCTTGAAGCGTAACGTGGAGAGTATATTCGTTCTTTCTTTCCGCGAATCAAAATCTCTCCACCGTCAGGCTCATACATTCCGAAAAGCATACTCACTAACGTAGACTTCCCTGCTCCATTCTCACCGAGTACAGCGAATATCTCCCCCTTATTGATTGTGAGGGATACATCATCATTTGCGATAATGCCGGGAAATTTCTTTGTGATATGTCTGAATTCTACGATAGGTTCACTC
Organism: uncultured Synergistales bacterium; assembly: GCA_905235395.1. Lineage (GTDB taxonomy): Bacteria > Synergistota > Synergistia > Synergistales > Aminobacteriaceae > JAFUXM01. Next base: position 20,926 of record CAJOLN010000051.1, on the reverse strand, counting down.
ATTCTACATTCAATCCAACGAAGTCATCAGGTTTTGTTCCGCTGCGTGATGACGCTGGAATTATCTTGCCGGATTTTACGAGTTCAAATGCCGCATCAAGTTTCGCTATCGTCTCATCGCTCATCTGATGATGTCCTGGTGTCTTAACATAACCTGTTGAATTCGTATCTACACCGAGCAAATAATTTCCGCCTTTGAAAGTTCCTGCTTTGATGTCATTCAGAACTCTCTTGTTGTTCATGTCCATAGCTTTAATTGCACTCGTGAGAATGACGTTTGAATCTCCGTTTTTGCCGTCGTTATACTGGTCTGTATCATAGCCGATGATATACACACCTTTAGCTTCTTTTGCCGCAGTTAACACTCCCATACCTGAACCGCCTGACGCAACGAATATCACATCACAGCCTTTGCGAATCAATGCCTGACCTACAACTTTTCCGATTGCCTGATCAATGAATGAGCCGATGTAATTTCCTCCGACATTCTGACCGTTTATGTCCGTCCCTGAATATGATGCAAGCTCTACAATTTCTGCCTTTGTTCCGTAATGTTTATTCGCGTAATTCACTCCCGACATGAATCCGTACTGATAGTTTATGTTCATGGGAAACGCTATTCCATTTACGACTGCAACCTTATTCGTCTTCGTTGAGAGTGCCGCCGCTATTCCCGCAAAGAATCCACCTTCTTCTTCCCTGTATGCCATTGCGTTAATATTCTCCATAGTAACAATGTTTCCGTTTGAGTCAGACGGCCATGTGTCTACGAGAAGGAATTTCACATCAGGGTTATCATCTGCGGGTTCACTTATGCCTGCGAACGCAAAACCAACGCCGATAATAACATCATAATCTGCGGCAATATCTCCGACAACTTTCACGCATTCAGCAGGGTCTCCTGTCTTAACCTGAATGGTTGTGAGTGTCGCTTCGGGATTCTCTTTCACGAACTCAAGTGCTCCGTTGTAGTTTGATTCATTGAAGCCGCCGTCGTGAACATCATTTGGTGAAGTCACAATTGCGATTTTGAGTCCCTCTGCGAAAGATGAACCATAAAGACCGAAAAGCATAAATGAAAATGAAAGTGAAAACACGAGAAAAGAAATCAAACGGTGTTTCTTAGTCATGAGAATATACACCTCTATGGAAAAATTTTTTTATGTGTTTGAATATTATACACAACTCATGATTTTAAACTTGACAGAAACAATCCTTGCCGTTAAAATTCCGCGCTTGGATAAAAATTTAATATTCAGGAGGTTTATACCAGAATGGCCAGACAAATGGTTTATGGCGTAAACGACAAGCCCCCATTTTTTATAATGCTTCTCTCAGGAGCACAGCACGTTCTAACGTTATTCGGTGCAACTACATTAGTTCCTTTGATATTCGGCCCCGCAATGGGAATGACACCATTGCAAATAGCTTCTCTGATAAGCTCCGTATATTTGGGAATGGGAATAGCAACACTCATTCAGACAAGCAAAAAGCTCGGATCTGGACTTCCAATAGTACAAGGTTCGAGCTTTTCTTTTATCCCAAGTGTTATGACTGTTATCGCTCTCTATAAGGCAGAAGGGCCTGAAGTGATAATGCAGTACATGGGAGGAGGATTAATTGCTGGAGGTTTAATACTTTCATTCATAGGTTACAGCAAGATAGTAGGAATCATTCGCAGGGTCATAACACCGGTTGTAATTGGCCCGGTCATAATGGCAATAGGATTTTCGCTCGCAGGAACAGCAATTCAGGGTAATGCGGCGAACTACTGGCCTGCATCACTTGGAGTTGTAATTTTAATCTTCCTGTTCAGCTTAGTCTTAAAGAACAAATACATAAACATCTTCGCGATTCTTCTTGCGATCGTAATTGTATATCTTGTATGTCTCGGTCTCTCAATGAACGGAATTTTTTCACCCGAACACCCTGCATATATAAATCTTTCGAGGGTATCAGAAGCACCATGGCTGAGAGATGTGAAGAGCGTGATAGTTCCTTGGGGAATGCCTAAGTTCAGTTTGATGTCAATTGCGGCATTGCTTGCGGGATTTTTCGCGACAATGATTGAATCAATTGGTGATTATCATTCAGTGTCATATGCATCAGGAATTGATGATCCGGATTCAGATACAATCAGCAGAGGAATCGGAGCAGAAGGTTTATGCTGTGCATTATCCGGAGTGTTAGGTTCAGTAGGAACGACATCATACACAGAGAACATAGGCTTAATTGGTCTGACGGGAGTAGCTTCACGTGTGGTTGTGAGAACAGGTGCAGTGATATTGATACTCATGAGTTTTATCGGGAAACTCAGCGCGTTAATTGCAACTATGCCTTCACCAATAATCGGAGGAGCATACATAGCGTTGTTCGGTACGATTGGTGCAATGGGAGTACAGGTTCTAATGAGAGCAGACATGTCCAGTCAGAGAAACATATTGATTGTGGGCTTTGCGTTCTTAATGGCACTTGGCCTTCCTGGTTGGGTTGAAGCGAATCAGTCAATCTTCATGAACGATGCACAGGGTCAGGTTATGCATACAATTGGCGGAATGATCTGGGCAGTATTGAAGACACCTATGGCAGTAGCGGGAATATGTGCGGCTATTTGCGACACACTGATACCCGGCACAGATGATGAACGCGGAATAAACGTGAGGCCAAGAGGAATATAAAATCAGAACATAAAATCGAAATTACGTCCCCTGTTCATAAATGAGCGGGGGATTTTTTATGCTAAAATCTACAAATCCTAATTCATATAATGAGGTGAAAGTTCATCATGAAAACAGCAGCATTATTTCTCATAGACGGTTTTGAAGAGACCGAAGCATTAACGACAGTTGATATATTACGTCGCGGAGGAGTATTAGTAACGACAGCATCATTAACCGGCAGCCAGGAAGTAATCAGCAAGAACAAGATTCATGTGAAAGCTGATGCAATGTTCGACGCGGTGAAGAATGAAAAATTTGACATGATAATTCTTCCCGGCGGAACGTTAGAGATTGCGAATCATGTCGGACTTCGTGAGCTTGTCCAGAAATACAATGCAGAAGGAAAAAACATCGGTGCAATATGTGCGGCACCTGCGGCACTTGGCAGGGCAGGAATACTTCACGGCATAACAGCAGTATGTTATCCAGGACTCGAAAAGAATCTTGAAGGAGCAGTAATCGGAAAGAATATCGTTGAGACGGACGGACATATCACGACAGCAAAAGGCCCGGCAGTAACACCATTTTTCGCATTGAAATTGCTTGAGATACTTGAAGGCAAAGCAATGGCAGATGAAGTTGCAGAAGCATTTTTGATTCCGTTGGTGTACAGAAGCTAATGTGAAGTGTGAATGCGTTCCTCCTGTTGTGATTACGGGAGGAAATTTTTTTTATGCAGATAAAGAAAAACTCCCTCGCATTTAAGGGAGCTTCCGTTTGTGTCATCTCAATGGGCCTACCTGGACTCGAACCAGGAACCTTCCGGTTATGAGCCGGTGGCTCTGACCAGTTGAGCTATAGGCCCGAACACCTGAAGAATTTTACACGAGCAATAAAAAAGCGTCAAGCCCTCCGAAAAAATTTAAATCATGCGCGAAAATTAAAATATATATTATAATTTGTGCAACACTGCGCCGTTTTCTTATGGACAAATTAAATCTATTATTCAACATGAAAGGAAGTATGAGCTACATGAAAGAATTCACGTACCGCATCACTGACCCAGTAGGTATTCACGCACGTCCGGCAGGTTTACTCGTCAAAGAGGCCAAGAACTTCAAGAGCACAATCACATTCATCAAGGGTGATAAGAGTGCAAAGGCAACTTCCCTCATGAAACTGATGGGAATGGGAATCGTTCAGAACGATGAAGTAACAATCCGTGTTGAAGGTGAAGACGAAGATACCTGTGCAGCCGCAATCGAGAAGTTCATGAAGGAGCATTTTTAGTATGCAGACCTTCAAGGGCATCAAGATAGTAAACGGGATCGCAATAGGCAAAATAAAAATTTACAAAGTCCCCGTTTACACGATCAATGAGGAACTCGTAAGCGATACAGAGGCAGAGATTGACCGTTTTGAATCAGCCCGCGTAAAAGTTCAGGAACAGCAGAACGCTCTTGCATGTAAAGTCAGCAAAGAGGAAGCAGGAATCTTTGAAGCTCATGCAATGATGCTTGATGATGATGATTTAATCGATTCATGCAAAGAGATCATTGAATCAGGACATTCCGCAGAGTACGCAGTTCGTGAAGGCTTCGATGCCGCCGCAAAGATGTTCAGCGAGATGGAAGATGAATACTTCAGAGCAAGGAGCGCAGATGTTATTGACCTGAAGAATTCAATGCTCGATGTCCTCTTCGGAACTGACACGGAAAGCCTTCAGGGTAATGAACCCGCAATACTCGTTGCTGAAGACATGACTCCTTCTGACACAGTGAAGCTCGATAAGTCATTGCTGCTCGGACTCGTAACTCGTCAGGGAAGCTCGAACAGCCACACAGCAATCTTAGCGAGAAGCATGAACTGGCCGACATTGATTCAGTGTCATGATATTACTGATGACTGTGACGGAAAATTTGCCATTCTCGACGGATATAACTCATGCATTTACGTTGAACCTGAACAGTATTTGATTGATGAACTTTCAGCAAAGCAGGCAGAGGATAAAGCACGTGAGGCCAAGCTGAAGGAACTTAAAGGTCAGCCAAGCGTAACAAAAGACGGTTATAAGGTAAGGCTCTATGCAAACATAGGAGGCCCTAAAGATGTTGCCGCTGTACTCGAAAATGATGCAGAAGGCGTTGGGTTATTCAGATCCGAATTCGTATATCTGAACAGCAAGACAGATCCGACCGAAGATGAACAGTTTGCGGCCTATAAAAAAGTTCTTGAGGGACTTGCACCGCGATTAGTAATCATCAGAACATGCGATATCGGAGCAGATAAGACGATTGACTATATGCATCTCGGAAAAGAAGATAACCCCGCATTAGGTTTCAGGGCTGTGCGAATTTGTCTGAACAGAAGAGATTTCTTCAAGCGTCAGTTACGTGCATTGCTCAGAGCCTCAGCGTTCGGCAATCTCGGAATCATGTTCCCGATGATAATTTCACGCTGGGAAGTTCAGGAGTGCAAGGAGATTCTCGAAGAATGCAGGCAGGAACTCAAAGCCGAAGGTAAAGCAATGGGAGAAAACATCGAAATAGGCATCATGATTGAAACTCCTGCTGCTGCTCTTTGTGCTGATGAACTTGCAGAGGAAGTTGATTTCTTCTCGCTCGGAACTAATGACCTCACTCAGTACACATGTGCTATCGACCGTCAGAGTGCTAACCTCGAAAGATTCGCGGACACACATCATCCAGCAGTGCTGAAATTGATTCGCGAGACGATTGAAGCAGGCCACAGACATAACACATGGGTAGGTATCTGCGGTGAACTCGGTGCTGATCCAACTCTCACTGAGGAATTCCTGAAGTGGGGCGTTGATGAACTCTCTGTGAACCCGAAGAGCATTCTGCCTTTACGCGGAAATGTCAGAAATGTTGACTTATCAAAATATGAAACTGAATCCCCGAAGCCAGAAGCAAAACCAGAAATTAAGCCGGAAGTGAAACCAGAAGTAAAAGCGGAAAAGCCGAAGGGATTTTTTGGGAGGTTATTCGGATAATGTTATACGGAGCATTAGAAGCCGGCGGTACAAAGATGATCTGTGCTGTCGGAAATGAAGACGGGCAGATTCTCGATCAGGTATCAATCCCAACATTAACACCAGATGAGACAATGCCGAAAGTGATTGAGTTCTTCAAGTCGAAAATTGAAGGCGTACCCGATGACGATAAACTTCAGGCAATCGGTATTGCATGCTTTGGCCCTATAGACGTTCGTAAAACTTCAAGGACTTACGGAAATATTCTCTATACACCAAAAATTGCATGGCGTGATTTCCCGATGGTAAAGACATTCAAGGAAGCACTCAATGATATTCCTGTTGGATTTGACACTGACGTAAACGGTTCTCTTCTCGGTGAGGTTACATGGGGATGTGCAAAGGGACTCACTGATGCAGTATACTTCACGATTGGAACGGGAATCGGAATGGGTGCAATGTCGGGAGGAAATCTGATTCACGGAATGCTTCACCCTGAGACAGGACACCTCATAATGTCGAGGATTCCTGGTGATGAGTACAAAGGACACTGCCCTTCACACGGCGCATGTTTCGAGGGTATGGCTTCTGGGCCTGCAATTCAGGACAGATGGGGCAAGCCAGCAAAGGAACTCGCAGATAATGATGCAGTCTGGGAACTTGAAGCAAAATATTTAGCTCAGACAATGACGGCAGTAACATATATGCTCAGTCCTCAGAAAATTATTCTCGGCGGCGGCGTTATGGAACAGACTCAGCTATTCCCGTTAGTACGCAAATATGTCCTTGAGAATATCAACGGATATATCGACACGAAAGAACTGCGCAACATCAACAGCTACATCACACCGGCAGCACTAAACGGCAATCAGGGCGTAATGGGAGCAATCAGGCTCGCAGTCATGGCCTCAGAGGAATAAGAAGCAAACAAGCAATCAAGCCCCCTGTTTTGATGTTAAAGCGGGGGGTTAATCTATACGCAAAGAAGGTAAAATCTTTTGGCAGACATTCAGAAAACAGATGCTACTCAGAAAGAAATCAATCAGGACTTCAGAGACATAGACGTAGAATCACTTGGTGAAGAACATATTAATCTCGTGTTTACGCTTGGACGTGAGAACTTCGGCGTTGATGTAAATATGGTGCGTGAAATAGTACGCGTTCCTTCATTCATTACGCGCGTTCCTAATGCTCCGTCATATATTCGTGGCGTGATTAATCTTCGTGGCACAATAGTTCCTGTGTTCGATATGCAGATGAAAATAGGAATGAGTCACAGTCCGCTTACTGATGAGGCAAGAATTGTAGTTATTGCGATAAATGAAGTTCAGTTCGGAATGATAGTGAATTCAGTTCGTGAGGTGCTTACGATTTATGATTCACAGCTTGAAGTTGCAACTAAATTATCATCATCAATTGACAGGCGTTATGTTCTCTGGGTAGCTAAACCAGCAGATGACAGACTGATATTGCTTCTTGATGTGTCGAGTTTATTCGAGCTTGACCAGATACTTGAAGACAGTGAATAATATTTTGAACTGATGCGTAAATTTTTTCTCAGCATTTTCTTTCTGCTGATTCTTTCTGCTTGTGCTTTCGCTGATGCTATGGTCTTCAGAGGTGCAGGCAATATCGGTTCTGTTCGTTCAATTGATAATTCATCAGGATTATGTGTTCCTGTTGAAGATGTCGGTACGCTTCTGGGATTCAAATCTTCGCGTAAAGGTGACGAACTGATTCTCACAAAAAGCAATGTTCAGCTCAGAGTGATATTGAATTCTGCGGCCGCATGGAAGGGTTATTCAATTATTCCTTTATATTCATCTCCGTTTGAAAAGGACGGCAAACTATGGATTGATTCTCTTAGTGCGGCATCACTTTTTCAGGAAGGAGGCAGGCTGCGTTTCGTAAAATCTTCAGGCAGCTATACGGCAGCAATCGCTAATAACACGTCGAAAAGCGAAGTTGAGTTCGGGAAGTTCAATGAAGAATCTAAACCTGTAGTCCCCAAACCTGCACCTGCACCGACACAGACTGTGCAGCAAATGCCTGAACCCAAGCCTGAACCCCAACCTACACAAGCTGTGCAGATACCTGAACCTAAACCTGCGCCAGTAATGAGCACAGCAGTTACTGCAAACAGAAGTTCAGGAGGAAAATCACAGCCAAGATATGAGACATTCAAACCTGACGACAAGAAGACAGATCGAGGCGAAAATTACAGCGGAACAATTCAGGGTATCAGGTGGACAGCATCAGAGGGAACATACAAGAAGATACGCGCGGTAATAACTACAGATGAAAATGCAGACCCTCAGGTATTCATGAGCAATGGAAATTTACACGCATTATTTTCATCAAGTCTTGAGAATTCTGCTGGAATATCATCGCCGTACTCCAACATTAAGGCTGAGATAATACGAAAAGATAACGGCATAGAACTTGTGTTTCATGCTGAAGGAATCACTAAGGCTGAAAAGTTAGTTCTCTCATCTCCGAGACGAATCGCGTTTGAATTTTTTTACCCGTCAGGCACAAATATAGTTCAGGTCAATCCGATGACGAATCAAAAAGCTAATCAGGATACTATAACTGCTCCCGTCACTGCAAAAAATCCAGAGCCTCCTAAACAGCCTAAACCCGCAGTGAATCCTGTGCCTAAAAAATCAGACCCGATAATCATAATCAACAATCAGAACATGACCACTGCTCAAGCTCCAGCTCCTAAGACTCCTCAAAGCACAATTACGATTCCTACAGTGCCTACATTAAATGTCAGGAATAATATCAAAGGAGGACTGAAGACCATAGTTGTTGATGCAGGTCATGGAGGAAAAGATCCGGGCGCGTCAGATAATAATGTGATTGAGAAAAATGTGAATCTCGCAGTAGCTCTTGAACTTGAACGCGAATTATTATCACGGGGCTTCAATGTCGTTATGACCAGACGCACAGACGTATATCTGAAACTTCAGGAACGCACAGATATTGCCAATCAGGTCAACGCAGATTTATTCGTGAGTATTCATGTAAACGCATTGCCTTCAAAAAAATCTACAACTGGAATTGAGGTTTATATCATGGCCCTTCCAACTGATAAAGACGCAATGAATTTAGCAAAAGTTGAGAACAGAGAATACGTTGAAGGAAAAGGTTTTGATACTGCGAACGTTGACAGGAGAACTGAAATGCTTTTACGCATACTGGGAGACATGCAGCAGAACAATAAAATCTCAGAGAGTACAGATTTTGCGGCGGCACTCTATAATTCAGGAGTGTTGGTCGGACTTCCAATGAGACGAGTTGCACAGGCACCGTTCTTTGTTCTCAGGGGAGCAGGAATGCCGGCAGTGTTAATCGAGACAGGATTCGTAACAAATGCGAATGAAGCAATGCAGCTCTCACAGCAGGCATATCAGAATAAAATTGCCAGAGCTATGGCAGAAGGCATAAACAAATATTTGAATTAAAAAGGAGGAATTTATGAATTGCCCTCAGTTAGACGAACCAGAACAGAATCATCATCATTAAGTGAACGTGAACAGAGAGTGAGAGTTCCAACACACAGACGAAGGCAGGCAAGGCAGGAAGCAATGAAAAGACAGCCTGCGAGGCAAAGAGTAAAATACGAAGAAGATTATGATGATAACAAACCTACTCCCTTACTCTTCAAGATATTAATGCTCGTGGGTTTGGTATTGCTGTTTTTTGTATTCGGCTATATCGGAACATCATGGTTAGTTGAGTTCTCCAAGCAAAAATTACTGCTCAAACCAGAAGACAGAATCGAGAATCAAAAAGACCTCTCAAACCAAACTTCCAGAACGCAGAATATGAACGCATAACTCAAAATGCACTGAAAACAGGTGAAGGAGTTCCGCAGATGATGATAAAGATCTATCATGTGGAGGATGATACGATTTCAGATTCAGAAATTCAGAAAAATTTTATCTCACGCACACCTGAAGATAATATCAGATATGCGGTGACGGAATTGCTGTCACTAAGTGAAGTTCCGAATTCAGACAAAATAAAACTGCTTCACGTATTCAGGAATAACGATACAGCTTTTCTTGATATGTCGGGGCAGTTTGTCTCGGCACTTGATTCTATGGGTCAGCGTAAAAGTCAGTTACTGCTCACAGGAATTGTGAGAACGCTTCAGGAAAATTTTTCGCCGATTGAGCAGGTTAAATTTCTGATTGATTCAATGCCTCCCAAATCAGGAGGAACGGTTGAGCTTGGCCGTGCGTGGAAGATGCCTAAAAGATGATATTCAACAAGTTAGTAATAGCTACCGGGAACGCAGGCAAGTACGAGGAGTTCAGGGAGATAATTTGTTCATGCACATGTGAATTTGCTCATGAGATTGTATTTGCTCCTGATATTGCAAAGATGATTGTTGAGGAGACAGGCAAAAGTTATTCCGAAAATTCAATGCTGAAGGCTAAAGCATGGTCTGAGAAATCCGGGCTTCCGTGTCTCGCAGATGACAGCGGTCTTGAGGTTGATGCGTTAAATGGTGCACCTGGTTTGTATTCCGCGAGAATAATTAAGGGCAATGACGGCGATAAAGTTTCATGGCTTCTTCATAAGCTTGATGATAAAACGAATCGCAGGGCGAGATTCACAGCTTCACTTTCACTATGCGTACCAGACAAATACATTCTCATCACTGAAGGTTATTGCTATGGAACAATTGCAGATTCACCAAAAGGAATTAACGGTTTCGGTTATGACCCTATATTTATTCCAGAGGGTTATGATTTCACATTCGCTGAATTATCTAAGGACATCAAGAATCAAATCTCCCACAGAGCAGACGCTTTCAGAAAAATAATCACATTCACACAGAAGAAATATGCATGAGAATTATACATGTGATGAGTTCTTCAATGGGAGATTGAAACTTTTTCAGCCTCTCGAAGGCCCCCGCGTTAATCTAGACACAATATTATTATCATCATGGGTTAAACTGCATTCTCACGACAGGAAAATCATTGAGGCAGGTTGTGCTTTTGGTGCGATATCTCTGATACTGGCCATGAAGTTCGGCCTGAAGGTTCATGTTACTGGCCTTGAAATACAGAAAGAACTTGCAGAACTGGCCATGCGCAACGCCGTGATGAATGCAATTACAAACGCAGACTTCATAAACGGAGATTTGCGCGACAAAAATATATTTCCCCGTGAATCTTTTGACGTTCTCGCAATTAATCCACCGTATGAATCACTCTCACGAGGAAGACTGAGCAATAGTGATTCACGTTCAAAGGCACGGCTTGAATTGTCCTGCACGATTGATGATGTAGGAGAATTCGCAGAACGCATACTCAGGAGCAAAGGCAGAATGTTTGCAGTATTCAGTTCAGATAGATTAGACGTATTCATGAACTCGATGAGGTCACACAGAATCATTCCCAAAAGAATCAGATTCGTGTATTCTTTTATAAACCGCAATTCGGGAATCTTTTTGTCAGAGTGCATAAAGAATGCAGGGGAAGGTTTAACTGTAATGCCGCCTCTCATAGTCCGCGATGAGGATCACAGATACACGCAGGAATTATTGAAGTCATATGAACTTTAAGGAAGGGAAAAAACTTTGTCTAAATTATCATTGCTGTCAGTAGTAACTCAGTATTTTATCTATCTAAGGCTTAAATCATCAGGAGTTCACAGGTCAGTTGTATTTGTCTTCGTATGCTGGGGAATATTCTGGTTCATTACTGGTCAGGTTGCCGGATATGATTTTCAGTCACCGTTCGTCGAAATTTTTCCGGGACGTTATGCCGAGATTCTGCGGGGAATATCAATGACGTGGGAAATTATCACTATACTGTTATTCTTTGCGCTTATCGGAGTAGATTTTCTAGTATGGATTACGGGAATAAAAGTGCCTAAACTTTTTTGTTCTGTTATGCTTGGCCTCATTGCCGCTGCGTATTGCATGTGTGAAGCGTATTTTGTTCAGCCTCGTTACGTTACGATACCAACAAGCAAGCTCCCCGAAGGCACAGACAGAATCAGAATTGCATTGCTCACGGACGTACACATAGGAGGACTGTCAACGTATTCATACTTTAATCGCATAATGAATCTCGTGAAGGAAGCTGAACCTGATATGCTCATGCTGGGAGGCGACATAATAGACGGCAATATGTCTTATCGTGAACGTGAACTTTCACTGTTGAAGGAAACGATTCAGAAAATGCGTTACGGTTGTTTTGCAGTAAATGGAAATCACGAATACTATCACCTTCTTGATGAAGACGTTGAGCAAATCATACGTGACTGCGGAGCTAACATGTTAATATTTGAACGCACTGAAGCTGCCGGTATCGTTATTATTGGTCTTGATGACGCATTCTATGGCTGGCTTTCACCATTCATGAAACCAGATGACAAAGATAAATTCGTGTTAGTGCTGAAACATCGTCCAGGATTGCCATTTGATTCGGAAGGGAAATTTAATTTAATGCTATCAGGTCATACTCACGGGGGACAGTTCTGGCCATTAGGATATTTCAAGAGCATGTCCCAGAAAAGCACGCCTGGATTATCATTTAAAAACGGAGGATATGTATACGTAAGTAACGGAGCAGGATTCAACGGGCCGCCTATGAGAATGTTCGCACGTCCTGAAGTTACGATAATAGACATCGTGAGGGAATCATAATGCCCCTTTCGTTTGTGCCTACCCCAATAGGGAATCTCGAAGACATAACTTTACGTGCATTGCGTGTATTGCGTGAGGCGGATATCATTGCGTGTGAGGATACGAGGACATCAGGAATATTATTGCGTCATTACGGAATAACTGATAAGAAGCTGATATCGTTTCATGTTCACAATGAGAATAATAAACTTGAATCACTTCTTGAGAGACTGCGTAACAATGAGAAGATTGCAGTTGTATCTGACGCAGGTACACCGGGAATTTCAGATCCAGGATGGATATTGCTGAAGCGTGCACTTGATGAAGGTCTTGATGTTGATGTTCTGCCCGGCCCTACAGCCATTATTCCCGCAGTCCTGATGTCGGGATTAAATCCTCAGCCTTTCATGTTCATTGGATTTCCTCCTGAGAAGCATAATGAGCGCATAAAACTTTTTGAATCATTGAAGGTTTTGAAATCTACGTTATGCTTTTACATTTCACCTCACAAAGCAGAAAAGGATATTGCAGACATGATTGATGTATTCGGAAACAGAAAAGCCGCTTTGATTCGTGAACTGACGAAAATATTTCAGGAATCGATTCGTGATTCTCTTTCTGAAATATTATCGCGTGTTATTGAGGGCCTGAAGGGTGAACTCGTTCTTGTTGTTGAAGGAAGCATTGAAGAAACGCAAAATGATTCATGGAAGAGTGAAGCAGACAGAATGATTGAAGAGGGAATGAGCATGAGAGATATTGTGAATGAGATTGAGACAAGATATAACGTTTCGAGAAATGAAATCAAAAAATATATTTTGAAATGATACTGCCCAAGATGAAGATACAGTTCCTCATCTCAGGCAGAATTTACGTTTTAATTTTTTCTGTAGCCGCACTTCGGACATACGCCGTCAACTAATGCTATTCCGCACAAAGGACAGCGGGGCTGTTCTCTGCATGCCGGATTATATTCTACTGTTGCACCATTAACGCCGCTTGTGAAAGTGAGTTTTGCGATGTTGAGTTTATCTTTCAGAAGCTCATAGACGATTCGAATCATTCCCTCAACCGTCATAGTCTCCTTCGTAACGACTAATCTGCATTCAGGGTATGCAGTTGCAAGTTCTGTTTTGAATGCAGGGCCTTTCTGTTTGTTGCTTGGAGCACCATTTTTGATGCCTTGTTCCTCATAGACTTTCAGGATTGCAGGTAAAAGCGGATCGTCTTCACGCAGGATCAACGCATGATCGAAATTCTGTAGAACTTCCCATGCTGTCTTCTTGATTTCGTTGCAGGGGAACACCATGTTCACGCCTTCGTTAATTGTATCTTCAACTTCAATGGTCAATATTCCTGTATGCCCGTGAAGATACTGAGCCTCTCCCTGAAAACCGTAAAACCTGTGCGCATATTGCAAATCCAGAGTTGTGAAACTTCTCATTGTTTTACCTCCCTCATCGTTGAAAAGTTTTTTGCAGTAGTGACATCATAAAGTAAATTCACATAAAAGTATAGCGTTTAATGCGCATTTCATAATACGATATTATTCATGAAAACTAAATTGCGTGATTTTTTGTGTGCGTATGAGTAAAATATATCGCATTGAAAAAACAGGAGGAACTTTAGTATTTTGAATCAGGAAAAAGAATACGCAGTAAAAATAGGAGAGTCCACGTTAGTATTCAGGACAGGAAAATTAGCGAAGCAGGCGAATGGTGCAGTATTAGCATCACAAGGAGAGACGGTAATATTAAGCACGGCATGTATGACAGAAGAAGTAAGGACAGGAATAGATTTCTTTCCTTTGGTTGTGGATTACGAAGAGAAATATTATGCGGCAGGGAAAATTCCCGGAGGCTTCATAAAGCGTGAAGGAAAACCAGCAGATTCGGCGATACTAGGTTCAAGAGTTGCAGACAGAGCAATACGTTCATTATTTGATGAAGACATGCGCAATGATATTCACGTGGTCAATACTGTAATGGCAGTAGATCAGGTATATCCTCCGAACATACTTGGAATCAATGCGGCAAGTGCAGCATTAGCAATCTCAGGAATTCCATGGAACGGCCCGGTAGGAGCAGTAAGAATCGGATTAATCGGCGGAAATTTATTAGTGAACCCGACAGAGAAGCAAATGAATAATTCACTTTTGAATCTCATAGTAGCGGGGCATGAAGACGGAATCACAATGGTAGAATCAGGATCATACGAGGTCTCTGAAGAAATTCTTGTTGATGCTCTTGAACTTGCACATCATGAAATCCGAAAGATAATAGAGTTGTTGAAGCAAATGAAGGAAGAAATCGGAAAGCCATTGATTGAAGTTCCGAAACTTGAAAGAATTTCCGAAATAGACGACTGGGTAAGAGAGAATCTTGACGGAGAAGTAGATGAAGCAGTAAGGATTCACGAGAAGAAGCCGCGAGAGAAGAAGATAAAAGATATAAAGACATCTGCAAAAGAACATTTCAGTGAACTCATCAAAGAGAATCCTGACAAAGAAGAATACATATCAGCATACATAGACTCGCGTGTGAAGACGATAATGCGTGGAATAATTATGAATGAACATATTCGTGTTGACGGCCGCAGAATGGACGAGATAAGACCTGTTTCATGTGAGACTGATATTTTGCCCCGCGTACATGGTTCAGCGTTATTCACACGAGGAGAGACGCAATCACTCGCAACAACGACACTGGGAATGATAGGAGAAGATGACCAGTTGCAGGACGGAATAAAACTGAATGAACCTGCGAAGAGATTCATTCTGCATTATAATTTTCCGCCGTACTCAGTCGGAGAAATCAAACCTATGCGAGGGCCAGGCAGACGCGAAATAGGACACGGAGCACTGGCAGAGAGGGCATTACTGCCTGTTATCCCAAGTGAAGAGGAATTCCCGTATGTTATTCGTGTTGTGTCGGACATTTTGGAATCAAACGGTTCAAGTTCGCAGGCTAGTATCTGCGGAGGCTCACTCTCAATGATGAACGCAGGAGTGCCAATCAGGTGTCATGTTGCCGGTATAGCAATGGGATTAATAAAAGAAGGCGACAGGGTACAAATACTCACGGACATTCAGGGACTCGAAGATCATTATGGAGATATGGATTTCAAAGTTGCAGGAACGAGGGCAGGAGTAACGGCTCTTCAAATGGACAATAAAGCAGGAGGCATAACGCGGGAAATTCTTGAAGAGGCACTTGGCCAGGCACGCAAAGCAAGATTTGAGCTTCTCGAAAAAATGGAAAGTGCAGTACCTTGTCCGAATTCATTATCACCGAATGCACCGAGAATAATTTCATTTGAGATTGACCCTGAGAAGATACGTGATGTGATAGGTTCAGGCGGAAAAGTAGTGAGAAGCATAACGCAGAGAACGGGCGTAAAGATGAACATTGAGGACAGCGGATTAATTTCAATTTCAGGCCCAACAATGGCACAGGTTGAAGACGCAAGAGCAATAGTGTTATCACTTACGCGTGAACTCACAGCAGGAGATGTATATCTTGGAACAGTTACGAGACTGATTAACTTCGGTGCATTTGTAGAATGTCTTCCCGGTAAAGAAGGTTTATTGCACATCAGCGAAGTAAGCACAACGAGAGTACCAAGAATAGAAGATGTATTCAAACCAGGCGACAGAGTTTTAGTGATGGTGAAGGAGATAGACGATCAGGGCCGGGCGAACTTAACGCGCAGGAGAGTACTTGCGAATGAGAACAAGGTTAGGGAAGCAGGACTAACGCACGCACTGCCAGATGAAAGGGAACGTGAGAATCTAATCAATTCATTATCATCACGAGAACGCGGTTATTCTTCAGGATATGCATTCAGGGATCATCTTGGGTCAGGCTACAATGAGCGCGGATATTCAGGTTCATCACGATCAGGGCGCAATGAATTCGGACGCACTGAGTTCGGCAGGAATGTATACTCAGACAGGGACAGCAGAAGACGCAATGACAGGAGACGTGACTATGATAGATGAGATAACGGTTAAGATTCAGCGGAAGGCACAGACCGTAGAGATACCGAAATACGCAACCCCGAATTCAGCAGGCGTAGATTTATGTTCAATGATGTATGGAATAATTCAGCCAGGAAAACAAATGTTAGTTCCGACTGGAATAAAGCTCGCAATTCCTGAAGGCTATGAGGCACAGATACGACCAAGAAGCGGACTTGCATTGAATCAGCACATCATAATTCCAAATAGTCCCGGTACTATTGATTCGGATTATCGCGGTGAGGTTATGGTCTTGCTCTTGAACATGGGAACTGAACCTTTCACAATTACATTCGGTGACAGAATTGCACAAATGGTATTCGTACCGATAGTGCGGGCGAAGTTTGAGGATGTGAAGAAGTTAGATGAAACAGTGAGAGGCAGCGGAGGTTTCGGCAGTACAGGACGGTAGATTAATTTTTCCCTCTTGCGTAATGTGAGGGGGATTTTTTTTATCACATTCATTAGTGAACTTTTATTCATTATATGCTATAATATTGACGCGTAATTTATTCATGATTATAATACGCCCATTAAAAAATTTATGGAGTTATTGAATCATGAAAAAAATTTTTATTGACGGCTATGCAGGTACAACTGGCCTCAGAATTTATGAAAGGCTGTCACAGCGCAAAGATATTCAGCTTCTCACACTCACCGAAGAAACACGCAAGGACATTAACGCCCGCAAACATGCACTCAATGAATCAGATATAGCGTTCTTATGTCTTCCTGATGATGCCGCAAAAGAATCAGTCTCACTCATCGAGAATCCAAATACGGCAGTCATAGATACATCGACAGCTCACAGAATAAATCCCGATTGGACATATGGACTCCCTGAATTGAAATTGCAAAGAGAAAAAATCAAAACATCAAAACGAATCGCTAATCCTGGATGTCATGCAACTGGTTTTATTGTTCTCATTGCTCCGTTGATTCAGGAAGGCATACTCGAAAAATCTTCAAGGCTTTCATGTTTCTCATTGACGGGTTACTCTGGAGGCGGCAAAAAGATGATTGCGGATTACGAATCAAATGAACGTTCACACATGCTTGATGCACCGAGACAATACGGAATCACTCAGGCACATAAACATTTACCCGAAATGACGAAAATATCAGGTCTTGATGTTGCACCCGTATTCTGTCCGATAGTTGCGGATTATTATGCGGGAATGGAAGTTACGGTTTCACTTCATGGCCATGATGTTAAAGGCGGCATTGCGGGAATCAAAGAGTGTTATGCAGATTACTATCATGACGGAGTGATTCATTTCACAGATAAAGATACATTTTCGGAAGGAAGTTTCATATCAGCAGGAGCATTCGCAGGACGTGATGACCTTGAAGTATGCGTATATGGAAATGATGAACGTATCATACTCGTCTCAAGGTTCGATAATCTCGGCAAGGGTGCATCAGGTGCAGCAATTCAGAACATGAATATTTTGCTGGGAATAGAAGAGACAATCGGACTTTCACTATAAGGAGGAAAAATCATGAACGCAACGGAACGCGCAGAAATTCTCGTACAGGCATTGCCGTACATACGGAAGTACACAGGCAAAATCGTAGTAATAAAATACGGTGGAAATGCAATGACCAGTGAATCACTTAAACAGCAGGTAATGGAAGATATAGTTCTTCTATGGCTGACAGGAGTGAAAGTTGTACTTGTTCACGGAGGAGGCCCTGAGATTAATGCGTTAATGGAGAGACTCGGAAAGAAGCCAGAATTTGTTGACGGATTGAGAGTTACGGATAAAGAGACGGTTGATATTGTGCAAATGGTACTTGCGGGGAAAATCAACAAGTCATTAACGGGATTGCTTGAGACTAAAGGCGGAAGGGCAATCGGACTTTCAGGAGTTGATGACAGATTGATTGAGGCCAAGTGCAAAGATTCAAGGCTTGGTTTCGTTGGTGAGGTTACGAAGATTAACACTGCAATAGTTGATGATTTGCTCTCACGCAATTATATTCCTGTCATCTCGACAATAGGTTACGGCCTTGACGGTGAAACATATAACATCAATGGAGATACAGCAGCAGCATTCATAGCCGGAGCATTAAAAGCAGAACGTCTAATCATGATGACGGACATAGCAGGCATACTCAGAGACCCGAAAGATTCTGCGACATTGATTCCAGAAATTACAGTTGAAGAGGCAGAAGAGTTAAAGCGTTCAGGAGTAATATCAGGAGGAATGATACCAAAAGCTGAGTGCTGCATAAAAGCGATTCAGGAAGGCGTGAAGAAAGTTATAATTATGGACGGTAGAGTTCCGCATTCAATTCTGATTGAGCTTCTCACAGATGAAGGTGCAGGTACAATGTTCTTAGCATAAGGAGGAATTAATTTCATGAGCATACAGTCAGACGACAAAGAATATATTGCAGGTACATACAATCGCTTTCCTGTCGTGATAGTCTCAGGCAAAGGTTCAGTTGTGATTGATGAGAACGGAAAGAGTTATATCGATATGACATCAGGAATAGCAGTAGATTCATTCGGGGCATGTGATGAAGTGTGGCGTGAAGCAATATATGAGCAGGCCGGAAAGATTCAGCACATCTCGAATTTATATTACACAGAGCCATGTGTGAAGCTCGCAAAGATGTTATGTGAACGCACAGGAATGAGCAAAGTGTTCTTCTCGAATTCAGGAGCAGAAGCAAACGAATGTGCAGTGAAGACGGCGAGAAAATATGCGTCAGATACCAAAGGCCCGGATTACAATACAATAATCACTCTCAAGAATAGCTTTCACGGACGTACAATAACAATGTTATCAGCGACAGGCCAAGACCATTATCATGAAACGTTCAGGCCAATGACACCCGGATTTGTTCATGCTGAAGCGAACAATCTCGAATATCTGAAGGTACTTGCTGATGCGCACAAGACAGCGGCAATCATGATTGAATGCGTTCAGGGTGAAGGCGGAGTTATCGCTCTCGATGAATCATACGTGAAGGGCGTTGCTGAATTCGCACATGAGAATGATATTGTCCTGATAGTTGATGAAGTTCAAACGGGCAACGGACGTTCAGGTTATCTCTACAGCTATATGAAATATGGAATACAGCCCGATATAGTTTCAACAGCAAAAGGTCTCGCGGGAGGTCTGCCTCTTGGAGCTACATTAATGGGTGAGAAGGTGAAGGATACACTGAAGGCTGGAGATCATGGCTCAACGTTCGGAGGAAATCCTGTTGCATGTGCAGGAGCAGTGAGCATATTGAATCGAATTGATGATAAATTGCTTTCAGAAGTTCGCGAAAAGAGTGCATATCTTTTTGATGTGTTCGGCCATTCAGAAGGAATTGAAGCTGTTACGGGAATGGGATTGATGATAGGACTGAAGACCACGAAGCCCGCAAAAGAAATTGTGAATGAATGCATAGACAAAGGTGTATTGTGTCTGACAGCAAAGGACAGAATCAGATTACTTCCTGCGCTTAACATTCCGTTTGACTTGCTCACTAAGGCGGCGGATATTATCAAAATCGCCGTAAAACCCCTTGCTTCAGCTATGGGGATATAAGGCGCAATATAGTTTAGTTTTCTTGCTTTTCAATTCTTTCGTCTGTATAATTTTCTCGCAGATTTAGTGCAGGGGTAAAATCCGCCGATCTGTACGAAAATAGAAACAAAAACATGGCTGGGGCATCGGCCATTAGCGGAGACACAGTAAGACCAGAGCAATCTGGCAGTGTTGTTGATGCTAGAATCCCCTAGCTTTAGCTATGGGGAGTATGTCAACAAAACGTGCTGTGCTTAGGCAACGACAATAACATATCCCCCAGTTATTCACGACAGGGGGAAATTTTTTTTTATACAGCATGATTATTTTAATTAAGAAAATAGTAGTATAATGCAGAAATTTAAAAAGGAGGTGAAATTATGAAAGAAAATAGATCTTTATTGCTCCTTGTCATTTTATCAATCTTTACACTTGGGATTTATTCGCTGTTTTTCTGGCACGCATATGCAAGAGATATGAATATTGTCTGTGCAGGAGACGGGAAGAAAACCAGAGGTATTCTTGCTCAGGTTGTCTTTTCAATTCTTACTCTTGGAATCTATAATCTGGTATGGATATACGGAGCGGGCGATAGAATATTTTTTAACTGTGCGAAAAGGAATATACCTAACACCACAAGCGGTGGAAGCGTCCTTGCGTGGTATGTAATTGGATTTTTTATCATTGTTGGCCCGTTTGTAGGCTTATATCAACTTATTTCCGGATTGAACATGCTGTGCATTGATTACAATCAAAATCATGGTGCGTAATTTGCAACATCAAAAACAAAAATGCCTCCCATAAATTTTTAAGAGGAGGCAAATTTTTTATCTTCAATCAGCTTCTCTCTTTCACTCTTCTCACTCTCAATACTCCATTTATCTCTCTCAATCTCTCTGCTGTATCATCA
The DNA here is from genome assembly GCA_905235395.1 of uncultured Synergistales bacterium. GTDB lineage: Bacteria > Synergistota > Synergistia > Synergistales > Aminobacteriaceae > JAFUXM01. The sequence goes on along the minus strand of CAJOLN010000051.1, from coordinate 162 downwards.
GGCATTTTGTGCGAAATATCCAGCAATGTATATGCGTATGATCCTCTTGCTTTGTTCAGTAAGTGCTCAATGTTGAGATTATTATTCCCGAAGAATGATGTTATCTGCGAAAGCATGTTCGGAATGTTGCGGTGTAATATTGCGACTCTTGCCTCAGCTCCG
>CAJOLN010000050.1 GCA_905235395.1 uncultured Synergistales bacterium | reverse complement strand
AAATTTATGTGTGGAAATGTGAAAAGATTTGTTGATTAATGAGCAAACATTACCGATACCCGATACCCGATACCCGATACCCGATACCCGATACCCGATACCCGATACCCGATACCCGATTTTACTGACTTTCATTGATTTCGTCAAGTACCTTTCGCTGAAGATTTTTTACTATTTGAATTATTTTACCATAATGAAAACCCTGCCGCTATTTTTACGACAGGGCAATAATTTTTCGTTTTACTTCTTAATCTTTCACTGCAATAACTGGTTCATATGTTACTCCTTCCGTAAGCCACACACTAACCCTTATCTTTCGGCTCTCAGGTACACTTTCAATCTCCGCACCTGATTCATCATAGAACTCTGCAATCTCATCATCGCTTGTTGTCTCACTGTCTTTCGGGAATGCAAACCAGAATAATTTTGCTCCTGTCTCTGCGTTCTCATCAAGTTCAACGTCAATGTCATACATCGCACTCTCAGATACTGTTATCTCAGGAAGAACAGCCGCAATCACATAGTCTTCATCACTGAGCATCTTTGACTGTCCTGCACTGAGTGATAATGAATCTCTTTCATGGCCTAACGTAATTGCATGTTCAGGTTTGGATTCAAGTTCTTTTTCTGTCTCCTCATGAATCGAATCAGTTTCATCAAATTCATCTTCAACTACAGGTTCTTTTTCTGGAAGGCTCGTTACGTTACCGGGAGCTGTTATCGTGAGCGTCAAATCTTTCGTGTCATTGTCTATGTCGTTTGTTGCTGTTACACTCAATTTAAATGTCCCTGCTTCCTTTGGTTTTCCGCTGAATGTTCCGTTACTGAATTTAATCCCTAATGGCATTTGACCTCTGACTGTCCATGTTATTTTCTTTGTCCCTATTGCAGTGAGTTTTGAACTGTATGATTTGTTCAACGTACCAATACTTAATGATGATGTTGTAATTTTCGGTGGCGTAAATGTCTGAATTACTACCTTCCTCGTTGCTTTACCGTCAGCATTAGCCGCTGTTACCGTTATTGTAATCCTGCCGTCTTTTGACGGTGCAGTTCCCGTGAGTGTCGCAGTGTATTTCCCTGACTGTGTGAGCGTGAAACCTGCCGCTTTACTCATGCTGAATGTTATATCAGGCGTACCTGTAACTGTGAAATTAACTGACACTGGAGCTTTCTGAATTAATTGCATATATATAGTCGAATCTGACGGCTCAGTGAATACAGGCTTACTTCCTGAAATATTAAGTTTTACTATTTTCGTTGACGGCTTCCCCTTTGAGGCATCATTCTCCGCTGTAATTGTTATCGGCAATGACTTTATTGATTTCGTAGGTGAACCTGTTATCTCTGCTGTACCTTCTTCTGCATTGTAACTGAATGCTAATCCTATGTCTTCAAGATTTGCAATTCCAAATTTCCTTTTGTCCGATTCACTTATGGAATACGCAAACGTTATCGGCTTTGTACCTTTCGCTGATATTTTGCTTCCATTATATGCTGTTCCTACTGTCCCTTTTCCTAGTGACGCTGAAATTTTAGGAACTACTCCCTCAACATCAAGTTTCATTTCAACCGATGAACTTCCAGCCTCATTTGTTGCCGTAACTTTGAGTTCATGTGACGCAATTGCCGTAGCTGTGCCTTTAATTGTAAGCATTGTTCCTGTTTTATTCGCACTATACGTGAACGTTTCAGGCAGTCCGCTTATGTTCCATGAAATTGGTGTTGTTCCCTTTGCCGTGAATTTCGCCGAGTATGATTTATCCGTTATGGCCTTTGATAACCTGGTCGTATTGATGACTGGCAGTTGAAGAACTTTTAACGTAAGTTTAAGAGTTGCCCTTCCATAAGAATTTGAGGCTGTGAACGTAATTTTGAAGTTTCCTGCCTTCGTTGGTGTTCCTGAGAGAATACCGTCTGAGAATCTCATTCCAGCTGGAATACTTGAGGCTTTCCATTTTATTGGTTCAGCACCAGATGACAACATGATCTTGTAAGGCGTATATTCTTTTCCAACTATAGCGTCAGGAAGCGATTCTATTTCTTCAAATTTTATCACCGTTGAGTATTCCCTTATCTCTAGCTGCAATGTCTTCGTAACCGCTTTATTGTCCAGTGTCGTCGCTAAATTCTCTACAGTAATCTTAATCGAATACTTGCCTGCAAATTCGGGTCTTCCTGAGATTATCATCGTTTCGTAATTTATGTTCAAACCTTTTGGCAGCCCCTCAACTGTCACTGTCATGGGTTTTGTTCCTGAAATTACGATTTCCTGAGAATATTCCCTGCCTACATATCCTGATTCTAAACTTCTCGTACTTATCACTGGTTTCTCCAGCTCATCGTAAATTATGAACTTCACATCTTTATATATATCTCCGAGTGATGTCGCGGCCTTGAACAATACATTGTATTCTCCCGCTCTAGTTGGCGTTCCCGTAATCTCTCCTGTATTCGTGTTCAGCCTTAAACCCTGCGGCATTGAATTTTCTGCCTGCCATTGCGTTCCCGCTATCGTTCTGTTGAGTGTAAGCTGTGCACTGAATGCATAACCAACATATCCGTCAAATGATACATTCGTAATTGACGGTCGATTCCAAATATTCATCGTGAAATTCTTCGTGTCTGAACCATAAGCATTTGAGGCTTTGACCGTGAATGTCTGACTGCATACTTCTGTAGGCACACCTGAGATTGTTCCTTCTGAATCTAATTCAAGCCCTGAAGGCAGTGTACCGCGACTCAATGACCACGTTATCGGCTGAGTCCCTGACGCTAAAAGTGTCGCCGAGTAAGGATTGTTTAACTCTCCGTCTGGCGGATACCCGTCATATATTTTTGGTGCTGTTCCTTCATTCATATTCGTAACTGTGAATGCTTTTATACATGCATTTATTCCATTTCTTACACCTGTTGCCCATGTCGTACCGTTAGATGAGAAAAAACTTCCTGCTTCTATCTTCGCATTGTTTGAAAATCCTGATACAACCTTCTCTACCGGAACCATTCCGTAACCTTTGAACTTTACGACAACTGAGAAATATTCGCCTCTCGAAAGTGAAACAGGAGTATCAAGTGTTATTGTGTGATAGCCGGCAAATGCAATACTTCCTGAAGATGATGATACTGCCCTTCCAGACGGTATTGGACTCGATGAAGGCATTGATGACATCCCGGAGTAAATCTTAATTTCATAATCTATATTGTTATCTGCTGTGTAAATTCCCACTTCAATTAATGATTCATCACGCGTTGACTCGAATACGTTAGCCGCATACATTGAATTTCCGCCATAACCCCATAAACTGCATATTCCTAACGGGTCATACTCGTAAACGTTCATGTCATTATTGCTGTCTTCAACTATAAACGATGCACCGTCAACAAGATATGTTTCATATGACATCCAGAAATAACCGCTGTCTCCCATATAACCATTTGGAGTGTACCAGCGATCGCCCCATGAATTTTTTATCAGCCATGCTCCGTCTATACTTGGCCTCGTTCTGAAATTCTCTGCGGGGTAATTGTCATCCCAGCCCACTATTTGAATTGCATGATTGATACTCGTTGCCGTCGTGTGGTAACTGGTGTTCCCTGTTGCAACTTTCTTGTACAATGAGTTGCTGTTATAGTAACTCGCAGAAATAGAACCGTTCTGCATTATCCTTCGCTTAATTATATTTCTTTGTTCCTCGCTGGAATTCACATTTATATCTTCATTCATCGAAAGATAATATACCTCTCTTAGTCTTAGCACTCTGGGATAACTCTCCGGCCTCGACTCTGAAGGCTCTGTGCTCCAGTATGGTAAATTGCTTTCACTTGTTGGCCCTTCAAGACGCGCAAATAATGCCGTCGGGTAAAACGAATTTCCTCCGTTACCCATCACTGTAATAAAACTCGATGTGTTGTAATTTCCAAATGCCTTTGACTTGTCCGCATTCTTGTATGTGAAATACGCCACATGCATTTCAGACAGGTCTATCTCTGAATTACCCTGCATCATGTAGTTCGATTCCATTGAACCTAGTGCCGCAAATGACCAGCATGTTCCGTATGACTCTTGATCCTTCACGCTTGATATATAGCTTTTTCCGTTTACGTTCCTCAAATCAAACGCTGAAGGAAGTGAATTGGCTTTCACGTTCCTCACTGATGATTGATTTGCGTCCTCAATGGGAAGATTTTTACTGAGATGTGAAAAATCTACAGGTAAAGGTATATATCCCTCTGGACGTTCTGATGTCGATGCACCGTATACAGAACGTACTGTATTTTCCTGTGATGTATGTTCCGCCTGCCACCTCTGAAACTCTGGTGACAATGGAGCAAAGCTACCCTCTGAATTTGAATCTCCTTTTGCAATCCCTATAGAGACTAAGCAAATGTAAATCACTAATGCAAATAAACTTATTTTTCTGCGCATGATAAAAACTCCTTTGCTTTTAATTTAATTATCGTTGTAAACTATACTATATTTTATTACAGGAGGCTTTATTTTTATGCGTCTTTTCATAACTACTTTATCTCTTCTAAGCGTTATTTCCTTCGGTCATGCTCTCGCTGGTTACGGAACTTCTCTGCTTGGCAATGAGATTAACTCTCAGTATGTAATCTATGGTCTCGCCGGCGGATTTATATGCGGAGGTCTCGCATTGCTCTTGTGGTATCGTCATCGCAAAGACTTCTTTGATTACGAAGATGAAAATCAAAATGTATAATTAATTTATTCTAAACATGAAAGGAAACAACCTTTATGAACATCACTAAGCAGAATCAAATCTACGAAGGCAAAGCAAAAAAAGTTTTTGCAACAAATGACCCTGCATACTACATCGTAGAATACAAAGACGATGCAACAGCTTTCAACGGGATCAAAAAGGGAACAATTACAGGCAAAGGCATAATCAATAACAGAATGAGCAATATTATGTTCAGGCTTCTTGAAAAAAATGGCATACGTACACATTTCGTTGAAGAAATTTCTGACCGTGAAACAATTGTACGTGCTGTGAAAATTATGCCGCTTGAGATTATTGTCCGCAATGTCGCGGCTGGTTCGTTCTCGAAACGTTACGGCGTTGAAGAAGGAAGAGAACTCTTACATCCTACGCTTGAATTCTCACTGAAGAATGATGCCCTGAATGACCCGCTCATCAATGAAAGTCATATTGCCGCACTTGGTATCGCCAATGAACTGGAACTCGATGTGATTCGCAGAATGGCATATAAGATTAATGATGTGATGAGTAAATTCTTTGCAGGCATTGGAATTCGCCTGATTGATTTCAAGATTGAGGCTGGTAAATTGCCAGACGGTACTATAGTTCTTGCTGATGAAATTTCTCCTGACACATGCAGGTTCTGGGACGCGAAGACGAATGAAAAACTTGACAAGGACAGGTTCAGAAGAGATTTAGGAAACGTAGAGGAAGCATATCAGGAGATATTCAGGAGAATAAATGTTTAGAGATGATAAATTACACGAGGAATGCGGAGTACTTGGCGTTTATCGAAATGATGATACAAGGAATGCCGCTCCTCTCGTATATTACGGTTTGTATGCGTTACAGCACAGAGGACAGGAAAGCGCAGGTATTGCCGCCAATGATAACGGGCTTATGAAACTTCTTAAAGGTGCCGGACTTGTCGGCGAAGTCTTCAAGGGAGATTCACTGAAGGATCTCAAAGGTAATATTGCGATTGGCCATGTGAGATATACAACATCAGGTGACAGTTCTCCAAGAAGCGCACAGCCTTTAGCAGCATCATGCAGACTTGGTGAAATTGCTCTCGCTCATAACGGTAATCTCGTGAACGCTGAATCTCTCAAAGAAATGTTGACAGACGAAGGCGTAATTTTTCACACTACTACGGATTCTGAATCAATTCTAAATCTCATTTGTCAGCATGGAAGACGCAGTATTGAAGGCGGAATCAAAAACGCAATGAGCCTCATCAAAGGAGCATACGTTCTCGTCATTACAACCGGCGATAAGCTGATAGGTGTCAGAGACCCTTATGGCCTGCACCCTTTATGCATTGGCAAGCTGCAAAATGATTCAGGATATGTGCTTTCATCTGAAACATGTGCTCTTGAAGCTATAGATGCAGAATTTGTACGTGATGTTCAGCCCGGTGAAATCGTTATTATCAACAAGGACGGTCTGACCTCTATTGAACCTTCAAGTTTATGCAGAAAAAATCTTTGTGTCTTTGAAATGGTGTATTTTGCACGCCCTGATTCTGTTCTTGACGGCATAAGCGTATATGATTTTCGCAGAAGGTGCGGAATGCTCTTAGCTCAACAGAAAAAAATTGAAGCTGATGTTGTCATGGCCGTTCCTGATTCGGGAATCCCTGCCGCTATTGGTTATGCGGAAGCCTCCGGAATTCCTTACGGTGAAGGTCTCATAAAAAATAAATACATGGGCAGAACGTTCATTCTTCCGACACAGGAACTCAGAGAAGACGCTGTGAGGGTTAAACTTGCGGCTATAAAACATAACATAGAAGGGAAACGCTTAATCATCATTGATGACTCTATTGTGAGAGGCACAACTTTAAAAAGAATCGTAAAACATCTCCGTGATACTGGTGCTCGTGAAATTCATGTGTGTTCGGCTTCTCCTGAAGTGAAATTCTCATGCTATTTTGGAATTGATACGCCGCATAGAGAAACTCTCATCGCAAATCAAAAATCTTCTGTTGAGGAAATCTGCGAATATCTCGGTGCAGATTCATTGACGTATCTCAGCATGGACAGTCTAAGAACAGCATGCGGAGAAGATATATACTGCAAGGCATGCTTTGACGGAAATTATCCTATGGAAGTTCCGATAAATTCTCAAAACTGCGAAACGTGCTAAAATAGTACACACATCAGAACTTTTCGCGGGGGTGGCGGAATGGCAGACGCGCCAGACTTAGGATCTGGTGTCTATGACGTAGGGGTTCAAGTCCCCTCCTCCGCATGATAAATTTTCCCTTCAAAATAGAATAGAGAAAGGAGAATATAAAAAACCTTGCTCGTAACATCAGCAGAAATATTATCAGACGCTCAGAAGAATAAATATGCGGTAGGTGCGTTCAATGTCGAGAATATGGACATGATTTTAGCAGTAATGAAAGCCGCAGAAGAAACAAAATCTCCCGTCATAATGGAAACTAGTACAGGTACATTGAAATATGCCGGGCCTGAAGTGTATTTTGCAATGATAAAAGCTGTTGCTGAACATTCAAATATTCCCGTTGCCTGTCATCTGGATCACGGAAATACTTTCGGAATTGCAATACGCGCTTTCAAAGCTGGATACACTTCAATCATGATTGACGGAAGCAAACTGTCATTCGGTGAGAATATCGCACTCACAAAATCTGTTGTCGAAGTATGCCACGCTGGAGGTGTACCCGTTGAGGCAGAACTTGGACGTGTTGGAGGAAAAGAAGACGATTTAGACAATATGCATGCAGCGAATCCATTCACAGACCCTGAAGAAGCAGTAGAATTTGTATCAAGAACCAACTGTGATTTTCTTGCTATAGCTGTAGGAACTGCACACGGTGTGTACAAAGGAATTCCTCAGATAAATTTTGATGTCCTGAGTAAAATTCATAATGCCCTGAACATTCCGTTAGTTCTTCATGGAACATCGGGAGTACCAGATGACCAGGTGATTAAGGCCGTGAATATGGGAATGTGCAAAGTGAATTACGCTACGGATTTACGCATTGCATTCACGAATGGCATTAAGGCTTATATGAACGAAAAGCCAGAAGGTTTTGACCCGAAGAAATATTGTGCATACGGAATTGAAGAAGTAAGAAAGTATGTTGCTGACAGAATGCGCGTGATAGGGAGCTGCAATAGAGCATAAACTACAAGGAGGATAAAACGAATCTTACATGCCAGATGAAAACCAGAATACACATAACGAAGAATTGAAACTAGGATTAGATGACCGCATAATGAAACTTCCTCTGGTTGGTGAAATTAAAACCAGCTATTTGAATTATGCTATGAGTGTCATCGTTGGAAGAGCTTTGCCTGATTCACGAGACGGATTAAAACCAGTACAACGCCGTGTGCTTTATGCGATGTCTGAGCTTGGCCTTAAACATAACACAGCTTACAAGAAAAGTGCCCGTATTGTCGGTGAAACAATGGGAAAATATCACCCTCATGGTGACAGCGCAATTTATGACACAATGGTTCGTCTTGCTCAGAACTGGAATTTGCGTTACCCTCTCGTTGATGGTCAGGGAAATTTTGGCTCAATTGACGGTGATGGAGCAGCGGCCATGCGATACACAGAAGCGAGATTGAGCTGGCTCGGTGAACTCATGCTCTCAAATATCGATGAAGATACTATAGACTGGGGTCAAAATTTCGATGAGTCACTTCAAGAACCATTAACGCTTCCTTCTGTCATGCCTAATTTGCTCGTGAACGGCTCAACAGGTATAGCTGTAGGTATGGCTACGAATATTCCGCCTCATAATTTGCGTGAAGTCTCAGAGTTAATCTCATGGCTTATTGAGAATGATATTGAACCTGAAAATGCAGATATCGCTGACATAATGAGATTCATTCCCGGCCCAGACTTTCCAACAGGAGGAGAGATACTTGGCCGTGAGGGAATTAAAGAGGCATATCTCACAGGACGTGGAAAAATAATAATTCGTGGCAGAATGCATGTTGAAGAAAATAAGCGAGGCAAGACCAGCGTAGTTGTAACGGAAATTCCCTACAGCGTTAATAAAACCCTTTTGCTTGAAAATATGGTGTCAGTTGTTCAGGATAAAAAAATTGAAGGCATAACTGAAATTCGAGATGAATCAGACAGAGACGGCTTGAGAATTGTCGCAGAGCTTTCACGTGATTCAGATCCGGAACTCATTATGCGCCAGCTTTACAGACATACGCAACTGCAATCTACTTTCGGCGTAATCAATCTTGCTCTCGTAGATAAACACCCAGAAGTATTATCATTCTCACGTATGCTCGGAATATTTCTCAACTACAGGCGTGATGTTGTCAGGCGCAGAACTGAACACAGACTTTCACAGGCACAGGCTCGCGAACACATCATCGAAGGTCTGAAGAAAGCTCTTGAGAATATTGAAACGGTAATAAAGATAATCAGAGGTGCAGTAAATCCAAATGAGGCAAAAGAAAAGTTAATATCTGAACTTGAATTCTCAGATGTCCAGGCACAGGCAATTCTTGATATGCGTCTTCAGAGATTAACAGGTCTTGAAAGAAACAGGCTCAATGATGAACAGCAGAAACTCATGAATGATATCGCAGGATATAATCATATACTCGAAGACAGAAAAACTCTTGATAATGTCATAGCTGAAGAACTGCGGGATTTAGCCTCAAGGTTTGGTGATGACAGACGCACGGAGATTATTGCGAGCTATGAGGAAGTACCGGATGAGGATTTCATTCCAAAAGAAGACATAGTGATCACCCTCTCAAAAGACGGAATGGTAAAACGTCAGCCGCTGGAATCATATAAACTTCAGGGCAGAGGCGGTAAAGGCAGAAAAGGTGCAAGCGTTCAGGAAGATGACAGCGTGGAAATGCTTTGTGTTACGCATACTCATACGGAGGTTTTCTTCTTCACTAACATGGGACGTATCATGTCACTCAAAGGCTACGCAATCCCAGAAACGAAATCAGGAAAAGGAAAGCCCGTATCACGTTATGTGCCATTGAATGCAGACGAAAATGAACGTATCGTAAGCATTGCAGGAGATGGCATGTCAGAATGCAAATACGTGTTCTTCATCACGAAATACGGTACGGCAAAGAGAATAGCCTTCAATGAACTCAACTATGCAAACAGGCCCAAGAGAGTTATATTGCTTGATAAAGGTGATGAAATTGCACAGGTAAGACTCACGACGGGAAAAGATGATATCCTGATAGTCACAAAAAATGCTATGGCTCTCAGAGTTCCAGAAAACGAATTCAGACCTATGGGGCGTGTTGCTCGCGGAGTTATCGGAATGAAGCTGAAGGATGGTGATGAAGTTCTAAGCTGTGATTTGATTGATGATTCAAGAACTATGCTTGTGATAAGTGAAATGGGTATAGGCAAAAGAATAGTGTATAACGAGATTATGCCTCATCATAGAGGTACATCAGGAATTATGATAATGCGGCCTTCTGATAAGACAGGAAAACTTGCAGGAAGTCTAGCAGTCAGTGATACAGATGAACTGGTTGCAATTACATCACAAGGCAGAATTATTCGCACGGCAATGAACGGCATACGGTTGCTTAGTCGTCAGGCTATGGGCACTATAATAATACGTCTTGATGAAGGTGACAGTGTAGCGGATTGCAGTATAGTGAAGAGTTCAGAGACAGCTAATACGCCGGAAGAAAAGGAATTATTGCTATGAAAATTGCTAAAGACGGAATACCTACGATTGTTTTTTTGCTCTTGTGTACTGTTGCATTCGCTTTCATTTCATGGATACCGTCAGTGATAATGCTTGTACTCGCATTAATCGTGATATGGTTCTTCAGAGATCCGGAACGTAAAGCCGATTACATAGACGGATATTTTTTCTCACCAGCAGACGGAAAAGTTGTAGATATATCTGAAACATCACATGAATTTACAGGGCAAGCAGTTAAAATCGGAATATTCATGAATATATTCAGTGTTCATGTTAATCGTTCCCCATGCACTGGACGCGTTGATTATCTTGAATACGTTCCGGGAAAAAAGATAGCGGCATTTGCACCGAAGGCCAGCGAAATTAACGAGAGGTTCTATACAGGATTGTCTACGCAATGGGGAGCTGTCATGATAGTACAGATTGCAGGGCTTGTTGCCAGACGCATTGTATGCAGATTAAAACGTGGTGATGTTCTCGAAGCTGGTCAGCGTTACGGAATGATAAAACTTGGCTCAAGGGTTGATGTTTATCTTCCTCCTGATATAGTACTGAAGGTGAAAGTCGGCGATAAAGTGAAAGCCGGAGAAACATTGATAGGAGTGATAACATAGTGATGAAATTTTTTCTGAACAGAAGACGCAAAATAGGAAGGAAACCGATGGAATTCAAACATATACTTCCGAACATGGTTACGAGCGGAAATTTACTTTGCGGTTTATTCTCGTTAATCCTCGTTCTTCATGGAAGGATTGTACCTGCGGCCTGGCTGGTGTTCTTTGCGGTTATCTTTGACGGGTTTGACGGGAAGGTAGCGCGAATGCTGGGAGGAGGTTCGCAGTTTGGACTTGAATTTGATAGTCTTGCGGACTTAGTGAGTTTTGGAGTTGCTCCTTCGATATTGCTTTATCAGGTTTCAGTGAGGAGCTTGTACATCGTAGGTGTTGTTGCGGCGGCATTCTTTGCGTTGTGTGTAGCATTGAGGCTCGCGAGGTTTAATGTTGTTCATGTGCCCGGACCTTTTCAGGGACTGCCTTGTCCTGCCGGAGGATTATTCGTGTCGTCGTTCGTGATTTCAGGGTTGAACTTGCCCGCTTGGGTTATGATTTTCGTGCTCGTAGGTACAGGACTGTTAATGATTTCGAGTATTCCTTACGCGAACATGAAGAAGCTGACGAAGAAGAGTGCAGACAAAACTAAATGCTTTGCACTGTTATCGTTGTTTGCATTATCTTTCGTGTTCCTGAAGAGACATGCTCCTTTGTTCCTTTTCACGATGTATATTGTGAGCGGACTGATTCGATTTGACTGGGGTAACTGGTTACTGAGGCCAGAAGCACGAGATGAGGC
>CAJOLN010000049.1 GCA_905235395.1 uncultured Synergistales bacterium | reverse complement strand
CGGAAAGAATATATTTGTTGTCTTCACTAAGGCAGATAAAATCGCAAAAGGAAAATGGAAATCTATGCGTGAAGAATATGTGAGGTCTGGAATGTATTCGTTTGATATGCCGATTATAACTTCATCAGAGAAAAAAGAAGGCATTGATTCGCTGAGTGAGCTTATGGTAGAATTTTTAGAAAATAAAAATAACGAAAGGAGATTGACATAAAAGTAATGACTGTGTATAATCGCACATCGCACATCGCACATCGCACATCGCACATCGCACATCGCATAATCATGTCTTAATTTTCCATAAAACAAATGCAGTGTTAATACTCGTTCTGTTAATTCATGCAATTTTGCATCTTGGGGAGATTGAGTCATGCTGAAAGACAGTATTCTTAATCTTGCAAAGAGGATTATCGGAAAGAAAAACATTGCTCTTAGGCAGATAATCAGCAGAGAATATAAATCAGGACATTATATAAGAGCTGTTGGCTTAATGATTTACCTTTTCCCTGTGAAGAGCAAATTATCTGAAGAAAGAGTTTATCACAAATATGCGTTTGTTACATCGTCAGAATATTATCATGATATATGGGAACTACTGCATATATCAAAGACGAGAGGCTATGAACTAATAAGGCTTGGACGTGATAATGACGGAGGATACATCATGCTGAACGATTTTGGGAATGACGATAAGATCGCATATTCATTCGGAATTTCTAGTGATGTATCATGGGATAAAGATATGGCTTCAAGGGACTATGAGGTATTCATGTACGATCATACGATTGAAGGACTACCCGAATCGAACTCGCACTTTCACTGGTTCAAACTCGGAATATTTGACGGCTCAACGAATGATGACAGACTGAAGACGCTTGAGTATCTCATTGAACAGAATCATCATCAGGGAAAACAGGACATGATTCTGAAGATGGATGTAGAAGGAGCAGAGTGGGGATTTCTTGAAAGTGTGAAAACGGAAACACTGAATCGTTTTTCGCAGATATTGTTCGAATTTCACGGAATAAATAAGCCAAATCTTTGCAGAAGAATTACGAGTGCACTTCGAAAATTGAATCAAACGCATAAACTGATTCATCTTCATGGAATGAATGCCGGTTATTATATTAGCAATGGCGGCAAAGTATTCTGCAACCAGATTGAAGTATTGTACGTTCGCAGAGATAAATACTCATTCATTGAAGATTATGACGTAGAACTTCCAATTAATATTGATATGCCTGCTTCAAAATGGAGTGAAGATGTTGTGCTTGGCCATTGGAACGATGAATTCAAAGCAGACAATAATAACTTTTCTATGATGAGTGCGGATGATAATCATGTTTCAATAATAACAGTGTAAGCATAAAAATTTTTCAGTCTCCTTTATGTCAAGGGAGGCTGATTTTTTTACTGTGATATACTAGCATTGCTTTAAATTTCACACGCTCATTTTGAATTAAAGGTGTCCCGTTAAAATTTAACGGGATTAAGAGTGAGCGAAGAATTAAACCTTTAAGGAGGAAAAATATTTATGGCAGTCGCAAGTATGAAGCAGCTTCTCGAATGCGGAGTCCACTTCGGACATCAGACCCGCCGCTGGAATCCCAAGATGAAACCTTACATCTTCACCGAACGAAACGGAGTATATATTATTGACCTTCAGAAGACAGTGAAAGGTCTTGACCGTGCATATGATTTCATTCGTGAGACAGCAGCAGCAGGAGGACATGTGTTATTCGTAGGAACAAAGAGGCAGGCGCAGGAAACGATTCGAGATGAGGCAACGAGATGCGGACAGTATTATATTAATCAGCGTTGGCTTGGCGGACTCATGACGAACTTCCCGACAATAAGACGAAGAATTTCACGAATGCTTGAACTCAGGAAGTATGACGAAGAAGGCACGTGGGAAAATTACACGAAGAAAGAGACAGCGGCACTCAAGAAGGAACAACTGAAGCTCGAAAAATATCTAGGAGGGATAGCGAACATGACATCAACTCCTGAAGCGATATTCCTGATTGATCCGAGACGTGAAGAGAATGCAATTGCAGAGGCAAGAAAGTTACACATTCCTGTTGTGTCGATTGTAGATACGAATTGTGATCCTGAAATGGTGGATTATCCTATTCCAGGAAATGATGACGCAATCAGAGCGATAAAACTCATCACAGGTTTAATGGCTAATGCAGTTATCGAGGGCAGACAAGGTGAAGATGCCGTGATAATTCCAGTTCAGGAACTCGGCGGTGAACCCTCAATGACAGATGAAGAAATGATGATGGCAGAACGAGAACGCCTCCATGAAGAATATGAAGGCAACATAGACGATGAAACAATGGAGGCATAAAGAAATATGGCAGAGATAACAGCCGCGAAGGTTAAAGAGTTACGAGAGCGAACAGGATCAGGAATGATGGACTGCAAGAAAGCATTAGCTGAGACAAATGGAGATATGGAAAAAGCAATAGATTATCTTCGTGAAAAAGGACTCGCTAAGGCCGCAAAGAAAGCAGAACGTACAGCATCAGACGGAAGAATATTCCAGTATATTCACAGCAATTTTAAGGTTGGTGCACTTCTTGAACTTGATTCGGAGACGGATTTTGTTGCGCGCACAGATGAATTCAATGAGCTTGGCCATGAATTATGCATGCAGATAGCCGCCGCTAACCCGTTATATCTGAAGCCCGAAGATGTACCCGCAGATGTTCTTGAGCGTGAAAGGGAAGTATACCGCCAGCAGATAATGGAAGAGGAATCCCAAAAGGAAGAAAAGAAGCGCAAACCTGCACAGGTAATTGAGAAAATAATTGACGGCAAGATAGCAAAATATTACACGACAAATTGTCTTCTTGAGCAGGAATATATCAGAGACGGAGACAAGAAAGTTAAAGACTTGGTGACGGCACTGATAGCCAAGCTAGGAGAAAATATTGTAGTGAAGAGGTTCGCAAGGTTCGCAATAGGCGAGTAGGAACACGAAAAAGAATCCCCCAGTGTGAAAGAGAAAATCTACGCTGGGGAATTTTTATAATGAGGGGAATTATGAAATACAAGAGAATATTATTGAAACTCTCAGGAGAAGTTCTTGCAGGAGATAAGCATACAGGTTTAGACTTTAAGACGATAGGGGAATTTGCGAAGGATTTGGCGGAGATTCGCAATGCAGGAATTCAATTGTCAATGGTGATAGGCGGAGGGAATATGATTCGCGGACGTGATGCATTAGATTACGGAATTGACCGCGTAATGATAGATTCAATCGGAATGCTTGGAACTGTAATGAATGCACTCGCAGTGAAAGCAGCGTTGAAGAAATTAAATGTTCCCGCAGAAGTTCTATCAGCAATCGGAATGTCTCCAGTTGCAGATTTATTTAATCGTGAACGCGCAGAAAAATTATTGAGTTCCGGCCATGTAGTTATATTTGCGGCAGGTACAGGTCATCCGTTTTTCTCGACTGATACGGCGGCGGCATTACGAGCGTCTGAACTTGGCCTAGACTGCGTGATTAAAGCGACGAAGGTCAACGGAATTTACGACAAAGACCCCGAAAAATTTCCTGATGCAAAATTTCTGCCTGAACTTACATACACCGAAGCAATCTCACGGAACATTCAGGTAATGGATACGGCAGCGTTCGCGATATGCCGCGAGAATAAGATACCCGTGTGGGTCATGAGCATACATGATTCAGAGTGGGTCAAGAATGTAATTGAAGGTGTGAAAACCGGAACGATAGTAAAGGAGGATTAATGAGCAATGCCGGACGTACTTGGAACATTACGCGCAAATATGGACAAAGCAATATCGTTTTTGCAGAATGAATATTTATCAATCAGGACAGGCCGCGCACATCCCGGATTAGTCAGCGACATCAAAGCGGATTATTATGGAACACCGACAGCGATAAAGCAGCTCGCGAACATAACGATACCAGAGAGTAGAGTGATTCAGATAGCCCCGTTCGATAAGTCATGCTTGAAGGCAATGGAAAAAGCAATTTTGGCGGCAAATATCGGAATGACTCCGCAGAGTGACGGAACAGTTATTCGTCTCACGCTCCCTGAACTGACGAAGGCAAGACGCGTTGAACTCACGAAGGTAGTTGCACGGAAGGCAGAAGAGTCGAAGGTAGTAGTTCGCAATTACAGACGCGATGCAATAGAGTCACTCAAGAAACAGGAGAAGGCCTCAGAGATAACGGAAGATGATTTGAAGAAGCTGACGAAAGATGTGCAGGACATAACGGACAGCTATATTAAGAAGATAGATGAGGTCTACAAGGTAAAGGAGAAAGAGATACTTGAAGAATAATGAAGATGTCATTGATGATTTCAACAGGCTGAATGATGCATACTTCAAATATGTCTTAGCTTCACCTGAACGTAAGAATCTGACGATCAATTTCATTAATGCGGTGCTCAGTTATCAGCCGTATGAGAATGAAGAGCCAGTTGTGATTAGTGACGTTGAATTTCTTGACCGTGAGACAGTCCCGTATTCAGAGAATGACAAGATACCGAGATTTGATTTGTTTGCACAATCGACTGACGGAAGATATTTTCATATAGAGGTTCAGAATATCCCTGAAAAGAGTTTCACGAAGAGGAGTTTGTATTATGCGTTTCTTGATTACACAATGCAAATGCGCAGAGGAATTAAGTATAAGGATTTGAAGCCCGTAATATTTATCGGGATAATGAATTTCAACTTGTTCGGAGACTCATCAGAAGACAGAGAATGGTATACGCTTCATAAGTTCCTGAATGTGAAGACGCATGAAAATAATTTTGAGGATGTTTCATTCCATATGATAGAACTTCCGGTATTAAGGCGGCACCTGAAGAAGACATCAGCAGTTCCTGATGCAAAATTAGAGGAGCTGCTGTGTTTCTGGGGATGCAGGAAAGGAGATAAGCATATGAACAGTCTTGTAGAAGAGATAGCAGAGAAGAATTCAGATGTAGCAGAGATGCTTGAACTTGAACGATTATTCAGAATGGATCCTTTGCTGATGAGACAATATCTGATTGATGAGCGTGCACATCTTGATTACATCTCCAATATGGAAGATTACCGCGAAGAAGGACTTGAAGAAGGCCGCAAAGATTCGGCACGGAAGTTACGTTCACAAGGTATATTGTCTGATGAACAGATTGCAGACGCTCTCGATATGCCCATTGAAGTCGTGAAAACTCTGTAGGCATTATTGACGCAGAGAAAAGAAAACAGAGGTGAAAAGTAAAACATTATGGAAGAAAGAAGTCAGTACAATAATCCGGGCTACACATCATTCAAGATGAAACTGAAAAAGTTAATCGGAATAGATCTAAGCTCATACAAGGAACAGATTCATAGAAGAACTCACGAACTGATGTCAAGGTGGGGCTGCAAAACCTACGATGAATATTTTGACATGATAAAGAACGATGAAAAGAGGCTGAGAGAGTTTCTGGATCATCTGACGATAAACGTATCTGAATTCTTCAGGAACAAAGAGCAATGGTGGAAACTCAGAGACAAATTGATTCCTGAATTGATTCAGAAGCGCGGCACAAAGAGACTCAAGTTATGGAGTGCAGGCTGTGCAACAGGAGAAGAGCCGTACTCTCTCGCAATACTTTCTGCTGTATGCGGACTAGACACAATGAGTCCGGTTCTGGCCGCTGACATAGATCAGGGAGCAATAGCAAAAGCACAGCAGGCAGTGTACCGTAAAACACAATTGCTGAATGTACCTCCCGAATACCTCAACAAGTACTTCACAAGGAAAGACGATACGACATTTGCAGTGAATGCGGACATAAAGCGCAGGGTAACGTTCAAAAAGTTCAACATGATAGAAGATTCGTTCGGAGCAAATTATGACATAATACTTTGCAGGAACGTCGTAATTTACTTCACGGCAGAGACGAAAGATAAGCTCTATCATAAATTTTTCGATGCACTTGCACCAGGAGGCTATTTCCTTGTCGGATCAACTGAACAGATATTCGGCTATCAGAAAATAGGTTTTGTGTCTGCAGGCCCGTTCCTCTACACGCGCACATAAACACAGAGATTCATTCACGCAACAGGGGGCGGTTATAGTTGTATGAATTTTCACTTACGCAATTATGAATGAAGAAAAAAATATACTGTTTCAGTTATCCGAAAGACAACAGGAAGCAGTGAAATATATTGACGGGCCTTTACTCGTTCTCGCAGGAGCAGGGAGCGGCAAGACCCGTGTTTTGACGCATAAAATTGCATGGCTGGTTGAAGAAAGCATAGCAAGACCACAGAATATCATGGCAGTAACATTCACGAATAAAGCTGCCGGAGAAATGCGCGAGAGAATCAACACGCTTGTATCAGATGAAAGTGCAAAGAAAATTAACGCAGGAACATTTCATGGTTTCGGTTTGAGATTTCTATTCAGGCACATTAAAGACGCTTATGATATGTTTGGTCTCAATGAAGGCTTCTCAGTTTTAGACAGAGCAGAATCAAGAGCATTAATGCAGGCAGTGATGAAAGAATTAAAATTTCCTGACGAAGAAGGGAAACCGGCTGAAGCACTCGAAATCATTTCACAGGAATATATGAGATGGACACCTTCTAAGTATGAAACTTCACTTGATGAGAATTATTACAAGCTCTATAAGGAATACAGGAAAGCACTTCGCACATTGAATGCAGTAGACTTTGATGACCTGATCATTCTGCCTCTCGAAATGCTGAATCAGAATCATGATATACGAGATTACGAGAGAGAAAAAATTAAATGGCTGTTAGTCGATGAGTATCAGGACGTGAACATGCCGCAGTATTTTCTGCTTCGTTATCTTGTCGGTGATGACTGCATAATCAATGTCGTAGGAGATCCTGACCAGTCAATTTATGGCTGGCGTGGTGCAGACATAAGAATGATTCTGAATTTCGAGAATGATTTTTCCGGAGCCAAAACGATTGTGCTTGATGAAAATTACAGGTCAACAGGAAATATTTTAGCTGGTTCAAATTCATTAATCCGCAACAACAGGAACAGGCTCAAAAAAAATCTTCATACATCACGCGGTGAAGGCGAGAAGATTTACACGCTCTTAGCACAAAGTGATTTTCAGGAGGCAGATTTCATAATTCACGAGATCGAGAAGCTCAGGCGCACACATGGCTACGAGTACAGAAACTTTGCGGTGCTTTACAGACAAAATGCAATGAGCAGACTGTATGAGCAGAAATTTCTTGAGGAACAGATACCGTACCGAATCATTCGAGGTCTCGCTTTCTATGACAGAAAAGAAGTACGTGATGTTCTCGCAGTTCTTAAACTTGCAGTGAACCCGTTGGATTTTTCATCGCTTGAACGTGCAGCAGGATTCGCTATTAAAGGACTTGGTCCTAAAACACGAGCTGCATTTGAAGAATGGCTTATTGAACAGAAAGAACAGAATGATAACCCTTCGGAATTATGGTCGCTTATATCGGGAGGAGCATGGAAATCAAAAGGTCAGGCAGGAGAATCAATCAGTAAGTTTGCAACTCACATGTGTTTTATTCTCGACATTGCAGACAAAGGAATAAAACCCGCAGTGAATTATGTGCTTGATGAAATGGGATACGGAGAATATCTGAAACTCTTTGACCCTGAAAACTGGTACGACAGATTAGAGAACGTGAAAGAATTGAAATCTGTTGTGCCCGACGGTAATCTTAATGAGACATTAGCAGAGGCAGCATTATTCACTGATGCAGATACTTCTGATGTTGAAAATAAAACTGATGCTGTAGGACTTCTCACACTTCATGCGTCAAAAGGTTTAGAGTTTCCTGTTGTATTCATCGTTGGAATGGAAGAAGATATTTTCCCTCATTCGCGTTCAAAGGAAGATGATAATGAACTCGAAGAAGAACGCAGGCTTTGCTATGTCGGAATGACAAGAGCAGAAGAAAGATTGTATCTCACAGCGGCAAGAAGACGAAGGTTATTCGGAAGGGTTCAGGAAAATAATTTATCGCGTTTCCTGTTTGAAGTTCCAGACAGGTGCAAGAAAGTTGATGACAGAGGCAAAGTATCAAGAACATACGGTGAATTCACATTGAGGAATAACAGATATGGCAGTGGTCGCAGTTACGGGGGATATTGGAGCAGGTAAATCAACGTTCTCAAAGTTACTGGCGCATAATCTCTCGTGTGAATACGTTAATGCAGATGTTATTGCAAAATCTATGTGGCTTCGCGATGACGTAAAAGCTCAGGCACTAAAACGCTGGGGCAAAATGATACTCAATCCTGAAGGCCAGATTGATTTTAGGAGAGCAGCAGAGTTTATATTCCCGAATGAAAGTGAATATAGATTCTGCAATTCTCTGATTCATCCTCCGGTTATGAATGAACTTGAAGAATTATCTCGTGAACATGATGATATTGTTCTTGAAATACCGTTGCTGTTCGAGGCAGGACATCATGAATGGGTTGATGTGATAGTTTATGTGTCGGCTGATTTTCAGATCAGAGCACGAAGATGTGAAGTTCAAAGAGGCTGGAATGTTGATGAGCTTATGAGACGCGAAAAATTCCTTATGCCGCGAGAAGAGAGAATCACAAAGAGTGATTATGTGATTCAAAATGACGGAACTATATCTGAGTTAGAAGAAGAGATAAACAGACTGGGAGAAAAATTACATGAGCGAAAATAAAAATTCTGGAGCAGTGCCAGAAAGAAAAGATATTCCGGAAAAATATAAATGGAATCTGGAAGACATATATGCATCAATTGAGGAATGGCAGAAGTCTTATGATTCGATTCATGAACGCATTGAAGCACTTAAAGGTTATGCCGGCAGATTAGGTGAAGGTTCAAATATACTGCTTGCATTCATTAAAGATGAAGAAGCCGTATCGCTTGAACTCGGAAAGTTATATGCCTATGCGAACATGAAGAGCCATGAAGATTTACGCGAGACAAAGCCAATGGAACTTGCAGGATTAGCAGAGAGTCTCATGGTGAAATATTCTGCGGCAATTGCATTCTTTGAGCCTGATATATTAGCGTTGTCTAATGACTATATCAATGACTGCATAAAGAATGAACATGAACTTACACGTTACGAGTTCTTTTTTAGGAAATTACTTCGTGAACGTGAACATATTCTTTCACATGAGCTTGAAGTTATGCTCGCGAACGTAGGGGAATTATCATCTGTACCTGAAAACGCATTCAGCCTTCTCACTGACGCAGACATGAAATTTCCTGACATAAAAGATGAAAACGGAAACACAACGGAACTCACAGAAGAACGCTGGTATAGATTCAGCAGGAGCAAAGACAGGAATGTTAGACGTGATGCGTTCATGGGAATCTACGGTACATACGCGGAGTACAAAAACGCAATCGCCGCACTGTATGCAGGATCAGTGAAGGGAGATATATTCTATTCACGTGCAAGAAAGTACAAAAACTCGTTAGACATGGCCTTATTCAGTGAGAATGTGAATGAGACGGTCTATGATAATGTTGTGAACATTGCAAACACATATTCACCAAAACTAATGCACAGACTTGTTGCACTAAGAAAGAAAATCTCAGGTCTCGATGAATTTCACTATTACGATCTCAGCGCACCAATATCACAAGAACCGTCAGAGAGAATCGAATTCAATGATGCTGTAGAAATGGCATTGAGTGCACTAGCACCATTGGGAGAAGATTACCTGAACAGTTTCAGGAAAGGAATATCGGAACGCTGGATTGATATTTACGAGAACAAAGGCAAACGTAAAGGCGCATATTCATGGGGATCTTACGGAACGAAACCGTATGTGTTGTTGAATTATGACGGCACACTTCATGATGTCTTCACGCTCGTTCATGAAATGGGTCATAGTCTTCACAGTTATTATTCACGTGCGAATCAGCCGCAGGTATATTCGGAGTATACGATACTGTTAGCAGAAGTTGCATCGACGACAAATGAGGCATTATTACTCGAATATCTGTTAAAGAATTCAACGAGCATTGAAAATCAGAAATGGCTTTTGAATTATTATTACGACATGGTACGCACAACATTCTTCCGTCAGGCCATGTTCGCGGAATATGAACGTGAGACGCATTCGTATGCAGAGAACGGAGGAATATTAACACCCGATTATCTTTGCGGATTGTGGGAGAAATTGAACAGAACATATTACGGGCCAGAAATGGTGATTGACCCTGAGCTTTGCGCAGAATGGGCAAGAATTCCGCATTTCTACACGGCATTCTATGTCTATAAATACGTCACGGGATTCACTTCTGCATGTGCATTCTCAAGTTCAATTCTGAATCACGAAGAAGGAGCAGTTGAACGTTACCTGAAGTTCTTACAGAGCGGAGGCAGTGATTATTCTCTGAACATATTGCGCAGGGCAGGAGTAGATTTAACAGAGACAGCACCATTTGAATCGGCAATGAAGCTATTTGAATCGAGACTGAATGAGGGTGTTGAAGTCTGGGGAGTTCATGAATGATAAAGCTGATTGCGTTTGATCTTGACGGGACATTACTGAACACAAAGAAAGAAATTACGCCTGAGACATTAAGAATTCTTGAGCTTGCCGCGTCAAAGGGAATAGAAATTGTGCCTGTTACTGGTAGATTCTGGGAGGCAATGCCTGCAAACGTGAAAGGTCTTGAGTTCGTGAATTATGCGATAACTCTCAACGGTGCAGAGATATTTGACGTTCGCAACATGAAATCACTTGGAAGATTTGAGATACCTGTTGTGCGTGCAAGAACATTATGCAGAGTATTTGATGATCTGAATGTGATATATGATTTTGTAGCTGACGGTCAGGGCTTCATGAAACGTGAACTCTATGAGAAACTTGAAGATGTCATGATAGCTGAATGGCAGGTGAAGATAGTACGCGATAACAGAACGCCTATTGATGATGTATATGCAGAACTGAACACGAAAAAAGGAATTCAGAAGATGCAGATATACACGCTCGATAAAAAATTTCGTGAGAGACTTCTTGAATCATTTCCTGTTGTGTTTCCAAAATTATTATTCACGTCATCAGTTCCGAATAACATTGAGATTAATGATCCAGGTGCGAATAAGGGAGCTGCATTGAGATTCATTGCAGATATGATTCATATTCCAGTGAGTGATACTATTGCGTTCGGTGACGGTTCTAATGATATGTCCATGATTCGCGAGGCAGGCATAGGTGTTGCAATGTCGAATGCGATTGACGAGATAAAAGAAGAAGCTGACTATGTAACACTTTCATGTGATGAGGATGGAGTAGCTGAGGGGATAAAGAAATTTTGCGGTCTGGAATAATAATTCTTCTCTGCATATTGCTTGAACATCTTGCGAGGTTCATATTTGCCGAAACATTGAGCTATAATGCCGGTGCTGCTTTCGGTATCTTCGGAAGTTCACCGGTCTTCACTCTGATTCTTTCGGGGATTGCATGCGTGATGATTCTTTATGCTGTATTCTTCATGAACATCAAGCCTCTTATGCGTGCAGGTCTGGCTGTAATGTCCGGCGGAGCACTCTCGAATCTCATTGAACGTGTTACGCTTGGCCATGTCATTGACTGGATACCGTTTCCGTTTATCAATCTGAATTTTAATATCGCTGACGTTGAAATTTCATTAGGAGCATTAATCGCATTCGCATATAAAAACTCCCCTGCATAACACAAGGGAGCATTTTTCATTTTATTAAATCTGCAAGAGTTATCCCGTCAAAGAAATTTTGAATCATATTGCCCAGATTCGTCCACATAGGAAGTGTCTTGCAGAACTTTGAACGATTACATTTATTAGGATTGCACGTGAGACATGCAACAGGTGCAAGTTCTTCATTCATAGCCCTAAGAATATCACTGACCCTGTAATTTTCAGGTGAACTCTTCAGACGATAACCGCCGCCATAACCATGCTTAGTGATTACAAAATCACTTTTTGAGAGCATGCCCATTAAACGCTCGGCATATTTCGGTGATACTTCCTGACGCTGTGCAATCTCATTCGTAGTTATGTAACCTTCAGTACCTTGATTCTCCGCAATGTCCACAAGAAAACGCAGTGCATAACGTCCTCGTGTTGAGATTAGCATTGTTATTTCACTGCCTCGAATCCCTGCGAGAGATCTGCAATGATATCATCGATATGTTCAGTTCCGATTGAAAGCCTGACTGTTGTCGGACGAATTCCGCATGACAATAATTCTTCTTCACTAAGCTGTGAATGTGTCGTTGATGCAGGATGAATTACGAGTGATTTCACATCAGCAACGTTAGCAAGCAGTGAGAATATCTTCAAGCTCTCAGTGAATTTCTTTGCGGTCTCTGCATTGCCTTTGATGTCGAACGTGAAGATTGATGCTCCTCCGTTCGGGTAATACTTATCGTAGAGTTCCTTCTGTCTTCCTGTCTCAAGCGACGGATGATTCACGCGTTCAACCTGCTCATGTCCCTTTAGGAACGATACAACCTTCAGTGCATTCTGAACATGACGCTCAACCCTCAATGATAATGTTTCAAGCCCCTGAATTAACAGGAACGAGTTGAACGGTGATAAGCATGCACCCTGATCCCTCATGAGAGTAGTGCGTAACTTGATGATGTATGCGAGATTTCCGACTGCCTTTGTGAAGACCACACCGTGATATGAAGGGTTAGGCTTCGAGAGTCCCGGAAACTTATCGTTCTGTGCCCAGTCGAAATGACCTCCGTCAACTACAACTCCTCCCATGACTGAACCATGCCCGCCGATGAATTTTGTTGCTGAATGCACAACTATATCTGCTCCGTATTCGATTGGTCTCACGAGGTAAGGCGTTGCGAACGTATTATCGAGTATGAGAGGAATTCCGTGCTTGTGTGCGATATTTGCGATTGCTTCAATGTCAATTACATCTGAATTCGGGTTACCCAGTGTCTCCGCATATAACAGCTTTGTGTTTGGCTTAATTGCTTTCTCAAAGTTATTCGGATTTGACGGGTCTACGAAATCTGTTGAGAGTCCCTGCTCTTTCAGTGTATTCGCGAAGAGATTATATGTTCCGCCGTAAAGGTTCGTTGATGATACGATGTGATCTCCTGCTGTAGCAATATTCTGGACTGCGTATGTTATTGCCGCTGATCCTGATGCTGCTGCCAGTGCTGCTACTCCTGATTCGAGTGCCGCGATTCTCTTCTCAAAGATATCATTCGTTGGGTTCATCAGACGAGTGTATATATTGCCTGGTTCAGTTAGTGCGAATCTTCCTGCTGCTGTTGCTGAATCCTTGAATACATATGATGTGGTTGCGTATATCGGAACTGCTCTTGCGTCTGTCGTAGGGTCTGCTGATTCCTGTCCTGCATGAAGCTGAATCGTCTCAAACTTATATTTGCTCATTAAATCATTTCCTTTCACGATAAAACATACTTTGAAGGTGTGAAAATTTTACACATAGGAAATTTTATGTCAAGACTTGCCGAATTTAATCTCATGGTCATATCCTTCAGGAAGATACTTGTATGTCAGAATGTATAATGCACTGCTCAATCGATTCAGGATGTGAGAGATTCTAAGTTCGTCAGATTCAAATACTCTGCATGATAATAATTCAGCTTCACGAATGAGAGTGCGCAATAGATTCAGTTCTGATGATTCGCGTTTCATGTCCTTATCAGGAAGAATGTGGCCAAATCCGAAATACTTTAAGGGGTTATGTGATTGTGCATGTATATCATCTTCATCAATTCCCCAGAGAATCAATCTGCCCTCGTAAGTTTCATTCATGGCTTCGCACCTTTGAAGCCTTCTGATTATCTGCCGAACCTCTTCAATATCTGAAATATATTTTTGATTCGCCGAGCATGTCTGAATCAGAATCATTTGCGCGTTCAATGTGTCGAGTTTACCACGAAGCATCATTCTTGAATCTGTTTTCTTCATGCTCCTAACGTGGCAACCATTACGGCTTTTATCGTATGCATTCGGTTTTCTGCTTCATCAAAAACTTTTGAGCGTTCAGATTCAAATACTTCTTCTGTAACCTCTGAACCTTTCACCGCAGGAAGACAATGCAGGAATATTGTTGTATCCTTTCCTGTTGAGTTCATGATTTCCGTGTTGACCTGCCAGCCTCCTAACAGACTGTAACGTTCTTCCCTGAGTGCTTCTTCTCCCATTGATACCCATACATCAGTGTAAATTGCATCTGCTCCCTTCACTGCTTCCTTCGGATCATTGATGACGCTTATCGTTGAATGTCTAGCAATGTCTCTGCACTTTTCAAGAAGCGTTTTATCTGGTTCAAGTTCCTTCGGTGAACTCACAACGTAATTGATTCCCATTTTTGCACAGCCAATCATCAACGCATTGCTCATGTTGTTTCTTCCGTCTCCGAGATATGCGAGCGTTAATCCCTTCAGCTTTCCGAAATTCTCTCTTAACGTCAAAAAATCTGCGAGTACTTGTGTGGGGTGATCAACGTCTGTTAATCCGTTCCATACTGGTACACCCGAATACTTTGCGAGTATTTCAACTGTTTCCTGTTTGAAGCCTCGAAACTCTATGCCGTCAAACATTCTGCCTAATACACGTGCTGTATCTTTTGCGTCTTCTTTTGCTCCGAGCTGAATATCATTCTTATTCAAATATTCAGGGAATGCTCCTTCATCGTTACATGCAACTGTGAAAGCACATCTTGTTCTTGTTGATGATTTTTCAAATATCAATGCTACGTTCTTTCCTGCAAGTGTGTTTCCCCTAATGCCTGCGCGTTTTTTTGCTTTGAGGTCTGCTGATAGTGTAAGAAGGTAATCTATTTCGTTGGGTGTGAAGTCCATTAATGTAAGAAAACTTCTGCCTTTGAGATTTACTGACATGTTTTAATTCCCGCCTCCTGAATAAAATGTT